>JAYSYI010000001.1:0-8142 GCA_043727665.1 Limnoglobus sp.
GCTTCAGGATGTCTTTCGTCGTGTGGCCATACAATTTCAAACCCGTCCGCTGGCGGAAAGTTCGGAACGCCGTGGCAACTCGAACGCTGCCACTCGCCGAGATTTTCGCACGCGGGGTAGGGGCCTTCCACTCGCAATCGACCGCAACCGCTCAAAATAACAAATTCCGCCACAGAATCGAAAAATCCCCAACTCGAATCCGCAGATGAAATATCCGGGCTAGGCAGTGGAGCAAGCCGTTGAGGAGTTGCTTCGTTCCGGCTTGCGACTGAGCTCGTTGGGCATGGAGCATTTTCAATGCGAGGCTGACCGCTTTCGCATCGCCGGTTTCGAAGCGAAGCGATGCATCGTAACCGAGCACGACAATGCACCCCGTCGTTCGGATTCCGCACGCCACAATCGCCGAATCGGGGTTACCATCGACGGGGTTCGCGATGGGGTTTACCCAACGCATTGTCTCGCGATCCGGGTCCATGCGGGCAATCAGTTCGCGGGCAATCGCGGCCCCGCGTTCGAAGGACACTTCGCGTTCGCCAGTGAAACCCGATGCTTTCCCGCTCGATTTGGAATACCAGAAACCCACCTCGGCACCGATAGCCAGCCGCGCCGCTTCCACTGCAGCAGTAATCGATTGCCCCGTGCTGATCGACATGCTGAGTTGTTGCAATAATTTTCGAGCGAAAGCCACGGATCGCGAAACGAATGCGGAACCGCAGCGGCACCGAGCGGATCAGAATCTGGAAATGACGAGCGGCTATTCGACATAAAAATTCTCCAAGACGCTGTTGGCTACGAACATACTATCTCACAGACGAGAATTTGGCTGAGATTCGGGCGGGTTCCGTTTGCGTGTATACACATAGACGTTGCGAATGGTTGATGTCCACGCTCCGCTACGCAAAGCCTCCGCGTCGCGGCTAATTCTGGCACGGGGTCTATCGATAGTTCTCGGCGAACTGTTTTGCGTTTTCGTCGAGTATCTGGAAGTGGTGGATGCCAGACTTTCGCTCGTCGATGTGCTTCCAGACGATCTTTTTCTCGCGAGTGATTTCGGTCAGTTTCACTTGGCCATTGGTGGCGTGATGGCTGGTGATGACGGTGTTGCCGTTGGCCAGACGTTGCACGCCGCAGGCGTCGTTGATCGGCTTGCCTTCGAGGTCGTCGTTGGTAACGCGCCAGACTTCCTTGCCCGCCGCATCGACTTCAATGACGAGGTTGCCGAGCGTGCAACCGATGAGCGTGTGGCCATCGGGCAGGCGAATCGCGGTGAACGGCATGTGCGGCGTTTTGACTTCCCAGACGATTTTGCCAGCCGGGTCGTATTCCCGCACAACGCGATCGAGCAGTTGCGGAACGAGGTAGTTTCCGTTCGCCAGTTTGCGTGCCATCCGCGTCTGCAGGTGGTGGTCTTTCGTCTGCGCTTGCAGTTGCACTTCGGCGACGATGATTTTCTTGCGGTCGACTTCGATCAGTCGCGGTTTGTCGCCCGCTTCGGTGAGCAGCACGATGCCGTTCGGTAACGGTTGGACGGTATTCACTTCGCTCTGTGTGCCCTCAAACACGAACACGACTGAGCCTTTGCGATTGACCTCGACTACGGCTCCATTGGAATACCGTTTGCCTTTGCCGACCGCGAGCAACACGTTCCCGCTCGGCAACACCCAGCCATCGCGCGTCGCATCGGGAAAGCTCCAGATTTCCTTGCCAGATTCGTCCTGGATGAACGTCTGCCCGCCAGTGGCGAGGAACGCATGGCGAATGTCCGCACCGCGAATTGTCGGGGACAAGATCAACAGACCGAGCACGAGGGAGAGTACGCGAAACATGATGACTCCAGTTCGTTCAATAGCGTTTCACACTTGAATCGACTAACAGGCTCCAGGCTTCGATGCCACCGGACATCGACGCCACGTTCGTTCGGCCCGCGTGTTGCAAAATCGCGGCCCCACTGAGGCTGCGCACGCCGTGATGGCAATACACCACAATGAGCGCACCTTCCGGAGGCTCGACATCGTCGAGACGCTGCGATAATTCCCCGAGCGGAATCAGCATACTGCCCGAAATCTGGCAATATTCGTGCTCATTCGGTTGCCGTACATCGAGCAAGTAAATCGGATGGCCCGCGTCGATGGCCGCTTTCACATCGGGTGCCGTTATTTGTGGAATCATGTTTAGTTCGCAATATCCGGGAGGCCCAGTTTCGAGAGGTATTCGCGCTCTTTCTTCCGCATGATCTTCTCAGCTTTCACCGAAGTATCATCGTACCCGCACAAGTGCAGGCAGCCGTGAACGACGTACAGCAGCAGCTCGAGTTCGAGACTGTGCTCGCGGTCGGCAGCAAACTCGGCCGCCGTCTCGTAGCTGATTACGACATCGCCTTCGATCTTCTTCGATCCCTTATCGGAATAGGGGAATGTTAGCACGTCGGTCGGCTCGTCGTGTTCGAGAAACTGTTTGTTCAACCGATGAATGTGCGGATCATTCACGAACGCAAGTGTGACCTTTGCATTGGCGATGCCCTCGCCCGTAAGAACGGCGCGGGCCGCATCCTTGAGGACGGGGAAATTGAGCGTTTGCTCGTACGGGTTGGAGATCGAGACAGAGATCATTCGGTAATGATAGAAACCCTGTACGCGATGTGCTCTTGGGTTTTCGCGATCTTTCGCAATGGGTGCATTCTTGCCAACACTCTTGCGGCTCTTATAAACTCTGGAATCCTCTCCCGGATCCCCCTTGAATACGGCCGTACCCCCGGCCGCCGCGACGCCGCGTAGGGATCGGTCCACAACCGTTTGGGGTGCCGCACTCCCGTCTACTCGGAGATTCACACGCAATGGCTACTGCCCGTCAACAGGCGATTCAAACGATCGCCACGACCGTGCATTATCTCAACCGGATCGAGTTCAAAGGTCTGGAATTTAAGGACATGTTCGGCTGCAACGTGTTCAACGAAGCCGAGCAGAAAGCCCGTCTGCCAAAGCCAATCTTCAAAGCCCTGCAAAAGACGATCAAACTCGGTGCGCAACTCACCGAACCGGCCATCGCCGATGCGGTCGCCAGCGCCATGAAAGATTGGGCGATCGAACACGGGGCGACGCACTACACGCACTTATTTCAGCCGTTGACGGGATTGACCGCCGAGAAGCACGATTCGTTCCTGTCGCCGTGTGGCGATGGCACCGCACTCGCCGAGTTCAGCGGTAACGAACTCGTTAAGGGCGAACCGGACGCTAGCTCGTTCCCGAGCGGCGGCACGCGTTCCACGTTCGAAGCCCGTGGCTACACCGGTTGGGATCCGACCAGCCCTGCCTACATTCGCGAAACGCCCAACGGCGCAACGCTCGTCATCCCGACCGTGTTCGTTTCGTGGACGGGCGAAGCACTCGACAAGAAAACCCCGCTGCTCCGCAGTATGGAAGCCCTGTCGAACCAGGCCATCCGCATCATCCGCCTGTTCGGCCACGACAACGTGAAACGCGTTTACACGACGGTCGGCCCCGAGCAAGAATACTTCTTGATCGATAAGAATTTCCTGTACGCCCGCCCGGATCTCATCAACTGCGGGCGAACGCTGTTCGGTGCGAAACCCCCGAAAGGCCAGGAACTCGAAGACCAATACTTCGGTACAATCCCCGAGCGTGTCATCGCCTGTATGGCCGACTGCGAAACCGAGATGTTCAAGCTCGGCATACCCGTCAAAACCCGGCACAACGAAGTCGCGCCGAGCCAGTACGAAATCGCGCCGATTTACGAAGATAGTAACCTCGCCACCGACCACAACCAACTGACGATGGACGTCATGCGGCGCACGGCCGAGAACTACGGCCTCGTCTGTTTGCTTCACGAAAAGCCGTTCGCAGGCATCAACGGTTCGGGCAAGCACAACAACTGGTCGATGTCCACCGACACCGGCGAGAACCTGCTGAACCCCGGCGATAACCCGCACGATAATGCACAGTTTCTCGTGTTCTGCGTCGCCGTGATTCGTGCCGTGGCCAAGTATCCCGAACTGCTCCGCGTCAGCGTGGCCTCGGCCGGGAACGACCACCGCCTCGGTGCCAACGAAGCCCCGCCCGCGATCATCTCGATCTTCCTCGGCGATCAGCTGCAAGACATCATGGATCAACTCGAACGCAGCGATTTGAAGAGCACGAAACAGGGCGGCTACATGGAAGTCGGCGTCAGCGTGCTGCCGAAATTGCCTCGCGACGCCGGCGACCGCAACCGCACCTCGCCGTTCGCATTTACCGGCAACAAGTTCGAGTTCCGCGCCGTCGGCAGTGCGTTCAGCATCGGTGGACCGAACACCGTATTGAATACGATCGTGGCCGAGTCTATCGACTTCATTGCGTCGAAACTCGAAGCCGATGTAAAGGGCGGCAAAACGCTCAACAAGGCGATTCAGGATTTGCTCCCCGGTGTCCTCAAGGAATCGAAGAAGGTCATCTTCAACGGCAACGGCTACTCCGAAGAATGGCACGCCGAAGCCGCGAAGCGCGGGCTGCCGAACCTGAAGACCACCGTGGAAGCAATCCCACAGGTCATCAGCAAGGCCAGCATCGAACTGTTCACGAAGTACAAGGTGCTGACCGAGCGAGAACTTTACAGTCGCTATGAGATTTTCAGCGAGAAGTACGTGAAGGAAATCGCCATCGAAGCGAACATGATGGTTCACATGGCAAAGACGATGATCCTCCCTGCTGCGATGCGTCATCAATGCGAAGTCGCTGGTTCTGTGAATGCCACTAAGGCGGCTGGTGTCGATGTCGGTACACAACTCGAAGAGTTGAAGGCATTGGTGACGACGATCGGCAAGTTCCAGGCCGCCATCAAGGCACTCGAACACGCCGCCGATCACGCTGCAACAGGCGACACCTACAGCCACGCGAAGTACATGAAGGAAAGCGTCGTCTCGAAGATGGAAGAGCTTCGCACGCACGGCGACGCACTCGAAACGATGGTCGCCGACGACCTCTGGCCACTGCCAACCTACCGCGAAATGCTGTTTATCAAGTAAACCGCATCGCGACAAAACGAAACGCCCGCCAGAAACGGCGGGCGTTTTCGTTGGCGACGCGTTACAATCACGAGTAACTGAGGAGCGGAAAATGGAACGAGTGATTGCGGATACAGAGCTTTTGCAGAAACTCGACGGCGGTAACAAGTCCGTCGTTGTCTGCGATGCGAGCGGGCAAGTGTTGGGCCAATACTTACCGGAAGACGATTACAAACGGCTGATGTACGACTGGGCGTTTGCCATCCCTTCGGCAGAAGCCCGAGAAGCCGCTCGCGCGGAACTCGAAGCGGGAGGCGGCTTCAGCACGACAGAGATTGCGGAGCGATTTGCGCAAATCCGTCTTGCATGGAAGCCGAAAGTAATGTGTGAAGGTAGTTTTGACGTATGATGTCATTAGTCATTTCAACGTTCGGAAATCATCTACAGGTGAGACAATGAGCCAAATTATTGTGGACGAAGCATTCCTCGCGAAAACCCAAGGTGGACAGCAAACTGTGGAACTCTGCGATGCGACAGGGCGCGTGCTGGGCAGATATCTGCCGGAAGACAAATACGCGAGAATGGTCGACGATCTCGAATGGGCGAAGCCTTTGCACGAAGCCGTTCGGAAGGAAGCTCTCGCAGAATTGGCAGCAGGCAAATGCAGTACGACTGAGGAAGTCTTGGATGAAATGGATGAAATGGAACGCGGGTGGGAGAAAACCAAGTGAATTACCGCGTAATTTGGACTTCACGTGCCAAACAAACGATTCACACGCAGTTTTTCATTGCACGCGAGACAGGCCGAAATCGCAAGCAGTTGAAACATGCTGTTCGCGAACTCGGCAATCTCCTTTTGCGAAATCCGCAGACCGCTGGAGAATCTCGCAGCGGTAACGAACGAATCGCGATGGGAGAAATTTTGAGCGTCATATTTGAAGTATTCGAATCAGAACTCATCGTACTCGTATACGAAGCGAAAGTACGATATCCCTCGTAACCTGTTCAAATCTCTGCGAGTGGTTGGCTCGAGTCGCCGAAGGTTTTTGGGCGAATACCGACTTTGTCCATTAGCGACAGATACAGGCTGCACATCTTGCGGTTTGGCTTGCCGGTGTAATCGACGATGCGGCCCGTTTTGATTTTGCCGCCGCCACTTCCCAGCATCACCACGGGTAGTTGATCGTTATTGTGCGCACCGGACATCATACTCGAACAATACAAGATCATACTATTGTCCAACAGCGTGCGGTCGCCTTCCTTCACGGCATCGAGTTTCGCTGCAATGTAGGCCATCTGCGTCATGAAGAACTGATTCACCTTTAGCCAGTCGGCGTTATCGGTGTGCGAAAGCAAGTGGTGGATCATATAGTCCACCTTCAAGTGCGGGAAGCGCAACGCCGAGTGATCGTTGTTGAGTTTCAACGTGCAAACGCGCGTGGTATCCGTGCGGAATGCCAACACGAGAATATCGCACATCAGCCGCATGTGCTGATCGATGTCTTGCGGGATGCCATCGGCGGGCCGAGGCATATCGGGCTTCAACAGCGTCGGTCGATACCCCTGCAACCGCCCCGCTTTCCCGGCTTGTTCGATCCGCCGTTCGACTTCGCGAACCGACGACAGATATTCGTCCAACCGCCGTTGGTCTGCCTTGCTCACGCGGTCGCGCAAACCGCGTGTATCGTCGATGACTGCATCGAGAACGCTCTGATCAGCTTTGCCGACTTCGTCGCGGAACAGTCGGTCGAACGCGAGTGCCGGATAGAGTTCGAGCGGTGTCGGCGTGGTTGCAGAACTCCACGAGATGTGCGAACTGTAGATCATCGAGTAATTTTTGTGAATCGCCGCAATCGACGGTTCGGTACCTAGCACCAGGCTCGGCACTTTCGTCTGCCCCTTGATCGCCTCCGCAATCAGTTGATCGACGCTAATGCCAGACTTGATTTCACCTGCCGGGGCCAGATGCGCACCGGTCAGCAAATTCCCCGTTTGGCAACTGTGAATGCCGCCGATCAGGGCTTGCTCGTTGTACAATCCCTTCAGGAACAACAACTTCTCACGGTGCGGCAGCAGCGGTTCGAGCACCTTGCCCAACTGCATCGTTTTGCCTTCGCCCTTTGCCCACCATTCGTCCTTGTGGAAGCCATTCCCAGAGAACAAACACGCGAAACGAACCGGCGGCTCGGAGGTTTTGTCGTCGCCCCAAACCGGGATCGACTCGAGCCACGGAAGCGCCATCGTCACGCCAAGGCCACGAAGCAACGTACGACGCGAGAAGGGATGTTTCATGGGTAAAATCTCTTACGAGTTAATTTGATGATTGGAATGCACGAACCGCATCATCCCAACGGATCACGCTGTCGAGAAGACGCAAATTCAGTTGATCGCATTTTGTATTGGGGTCATAGTTGTGTATTGCGATGGCATGTTCGATAATTCGTCGTACGACTCGGTTGGTAACGACAATCTGGTCGCCCGCCGAACAGTAAGAGCCGTTGAGTGTATCGATCCAAGTCTCGTGATATTTCAAGTTTCCACAAATGTAACTGCCGATGTTGTTCGACGGCCAAATTCCGATTGCGATGTAGCCATCATTGCCAGACGCTCGCCAACGATACTCGACGTCGTTGACTACAATCCGGTGACTCCCTTTCGACTGTCGCATCGCTGTTCCTCCCTGCAATTGGCTAAAAGCTTTCAAATCACTCCCCCAGGATTGTATCCGCTCCGCGGACCATCCGAAACTGTGGGCTGCGTACGATGGCTTGCACCGCGAACGAGATTTTGCCGTCGTTTGCTTTCATTGTGGCCACCATTTCGTCGATGAGTGCAGTGTCGGATAGTGCTGTAGCGCGGCCGAGTGCGTAACCGAGTAAACGGCGGCAGAACAGGCGGACGATGACGTCTTGCTTGGTGTTCAGCAGGTACGTTCGTAGTCCGTCGATGCCGTCGAACTCGGTGCCGTCCTTGAGCTTGGCTTTGGCATCGACGGGTAGTCCGCCGAAATCTTTTTCGCGGAATCGGCCGATCGGGTCGTACTTTTCCAGCGAGTAGCCGAACGGGTCGATCCGCTGGTGGCAGGTCGCACACTCGGGCAGTTTCGTATGCCGTTCCACGAGTTGCCGCATCGTCAGTTTGTCGGT
>JAYSYI010000002.1:0-8139 GCA_043727665.1 Limnoglobus sp.
TGCGGCAGACCATCGAGGAATCATGAGGAAAGGCTCCGAGAGAGATTCGTCTGGCGGGAGTTCGGTAAAGACAGTGTAAACATTCGCGAAGCAAAGCGAAAGGGCGCATCATCATCGAGCCGGTCGTTGGCAGCGGGTATGGCATGACCGAGGATGAACCCATACGATTTCTCGAATTCAAAAAGTTCGAGACGATTTGACGTAAGTCGGAATTCGCGACGTGCGCAAAGTGACGCCAAAGTGTCGCGGAATGACACCAAAAAGGCGCGCCGCGACACCAAAAAGGCGCGCCGTGACACCAAACGGTCGCGAAATGACATCGAAATGTCGGTACTTACGGCGAGTCTCGGCACGACTCGTCTCGACATAACCCACGACAAGAGTGCGAGATACGGCAAAATCGCCCGAAACCGATCAGTCATTTGCGATCGAAAAGTGGCGTTTCGAGATGAAAAAACACCCCAAAAATGGGTTTTGGAGCTTCTGGAATTCGGACTTACGTCGATTCGGAACGGGTATAATCGACGAAAATACCGTTCGCGGAGGGTAACAATGGCGACAACACTTTCCTGCTGGTTGGCTATCGCAATGGCGGTGGCGGGGGCCGACACGACAACGGCGAAGGATGCACTCAAGGCGTGCAACCTCGTTGTCGGTTCGTGGAAAGGCACCGGTACGCAAGAGGCCATTCGGCCTGCCAAAGACAAGACATTTTGGAACGAAACGATCAGTTGGGAATGGCAATTCAAAGGCGAAGACATCTGGCTCAAAATGACCATCGACAAAGGCAAGTTCTTCACGCAAGCCGAACTCCGCTACCTCGTTGAAAAGAAGACGTACCAACTGATCGCCAAGACCGCCGATGGCGACAGTGTGACATTCGACGGCACGCTGAGTATCGGCAAAACCAAAGAGACGATCCTGACGCTCGAACGAACCGACGACAAAACCAAGGAAACCGAGCGGTTGGTGTTCACGCTACTACACCACAACCGCTATTTGTACCGGTTCGAGACGAAAGCCGAGGGCGCGACATCGTTCGTGCGGAAGTATCAGGTGGGGGCCACGAAGGAAGGCGTGTCGTTCGCGGACGTGCCAATGGGGCCGGAGTGCATCGTCAGCGGCGGGCGTGGCAGCATGACCGTGACGCACAATGGAAAGACCTATTACGTCTGCTGTTCGGGTTGCCGCGACGCCTTCAAGGACGAACCGGAGAAGTACATTAAAGAGTTCGAGGCGAAGCAAAAGAAGTGATTTCGCCGTGCTTCGGAATCAGCGCGGGCCAGTCCGAAACGGGCAGGCCACGCAGGGTGCCGAGCAATGCCGCAATTGGGCCGCCGTGGCAGATCGCAACGATATGGCCCGCGTCCGGAAGTTCGTTAAACCACTGCAAAACTCGGTCGCGCAGTTCGTACATCGTCTCGCCACCGGGTGGCCGCCAGTGGCTCGGGTTCTGGATCATGCCCATCATCGCATCGCCAGTTTTCGCGTGAATTTCGTCCCAACTTTGCAGTTCCCATTCGCCGAAATGTATCTCTCGCAACCGTGCATCGACGTGGGCCACCGTGCCAGTGCGCATCGCCAGTTCCTCAGCGACAATCGCTGCGCGTTGCAGCCCGCTATGCACGATCTGCGCGAACGATTGAGTGGCCAACGTCGCGACAATCTGCGCGGCGATGGCCATGCCATCGGGGCCGAGTGGCACATCCGTCGAGCCATAACAAAGCGTCCGGTAGTGGAGTTCCACGGGCGGATGGCGAACGAGCGTGATGGTACGTGTCATTTCGCACATGCTACAAGTAAAACCGTCACTTGGGCGGCATAGCAAAGGGCACCGAGGCAATCGCCGGTGACGCCACCGATCCGCCAGCGAACGTAACGCCCCCAGACAAACGCGATGGCGATCACGGCGAAGATGGCGATCGCGAGCCGTAGCGGATCGTGGCTGGCGTAGCCAACGATTCCGGGGATTGTCAGCAGCGAGCCGATGGCGACTTCACGCCAGCCGATTTGCTCGCCGACATCTTTCGCCAGACTGTCGCGTTTCGGCACCGGTGGCACGGTGGCCATCAGCAGCAGGATCGCCCAGCGGCCAAGTGCCGCCGATGCCATCGTGGTGAGTATCACGTGTGCGGGTTCGAGCGATGCCAAACTGGTGGCGCGCAATCCGACGGCCAGCAACAGCCCCAGTGCGCCGAAACTGCCGATTCGGCTATCTTTCATGATCCGCAGCACGTCGTCTGCCGTCCAACCGCCACCGAACGCATCGCACGAATCGGCCACCGCATCTTCGTGAAAACCGCCCGTTAGCATCGCTTCGAACGCCAGCCCCAACCCGACCGCAACGAACGGCGGCCACACTTGCAGCGCCAACCAAATGATGCTTCCCGTAGCAAGACCGATACCCGCACCGACGAGCGGAAAGAACATCACGGCACTGCGCAACAGCGTGAGGTCCGCACCGGGTTGGCTCATCCCGCCGGGCAGGGGCACTCGGGTGAGGAATTGCACGGCGGTCGCGAAACTGTGAACGGCGCGAGTAATGGTCATGATGCCAGAACGTCCTGAAGCGTCGCCATTTGCAGGATCGCCGCCGCCGCATCGAGCATCGGCATCAGCAAGATCGCGCCGCTCCCCTCGCCGAGCCGCATCGCCCAATTATCCAGAATCGGTACCAATCCGAGGTGGTTCAGTGCGAAGCCGTGGCCCGGTTCGGCGGAACGGTGTGCAGCAATCATCGCACGTGCAGTACCCGGATGCAGCCGTTCGGCGATCAGCGCCGCCGCCGTGGCAATGAACCCGTCGAGCACAATCGTCAGGCCGCCAACCGACGCCGCACGGTAGAAACCGGCCATCGCCGCGATCTCCAACCCGCACACGGAGGCCGTCGCCAGCTCGGGTTCGCTATCGAGGAACGGGCGTGCCTTTTGCACCGCATCACGTACTACTTCGAGCTTGCGCGCGATCACCGATTGGCTCGAACCGGCACCCGGCCCGACGACATCTTCGGCCGCGTTACCCGTGAGTAACGCGATCAAACCACTTGCGGACGTGGTGTTGCCGATGCCCATTTCCCCGGCAGCCACGATAAAGATGCCATCGGCGATCGCTTCCGCCGTTTGGGCTTCACCGACGGCCCATGCCTCGCAAAATTCGTCGATTGTCAGCGCCGGTTCCTTCGCCAGATTCCGCGTACCCTCACGCACCCGGCGATTACGCAGGACCGGCCCTTCTGGCGAAAGTGGGCCGATCGTGCCGACGTCGATCAGGCGCAGTTCGGTGCCGGTGCTGGCCGCGAGCACGCTACTGGCCGCCTGCCCGTTGGCAATCGTTTGCACCATTAACCGCGTCACTTCGGAAGGCCACGCCGACACGCCCTCCGCCACCACGCCATGATCGGCCGCAAACAGCACCGTGCGACGCGGCTTCGTTCGCGGGGCCAGTGTCTGCTGGATGAACGCTAGCCGTGCCGCGAGTTCCTCGAGGCGTCCGAGACTCCCCGGCGGCTTCGCCAGCGACGCAAGATGTGCGAGTATCTGTTCGTGAGTCATGCCAGAAATGTACGAATTCTGGTAAAGCCCGGTGGGGACTTTGCCGATGAGCTTGCCGCGAAAAACGGCCTGCTTCTGCGGCCTACTCGACACGACGGTGTTCTGCGTGTAGTTTACAATATTGACTGTTTTCTTGCAGTCCTTTTCAGTTACGAAGACTAAAATGGCGAAAGATCAATCTCTCATCGATCTATCGGAACATTTTCCGCTACTTTCTACGCCGCCTATTGTGGAAGCGGTTATCCATTGGCAAGCTCGTGCGCAGACTCCCTGGGATTCCAAAACGATTCAAGCCGAATTGTCAGAGAGATTACCAAAATACCCGAATTGTCAACCCGTAGAACAATTCTCGATTGATGCGACTATGACGGAAACAGAGCCTGCTCCTATCGTCAAGCATCACACGAGTCTGTTGGGTTATCGATTGACCTCGAACGATAATCTTGACGTCGCTCTATTCACTCGCGATGGCGTGGCATTCAGCCGAATGAAGCCATACGAAGACTGGCAACAATTCACTGCATCTGCGAAGAACGTGTGGCTCGCATTCGAAAAAATCTATGCGCCAGTTGAAATTCAACGGCTTGGGGTCCGATTCGTAAACCATATTCCGGCCGCCACTCTTGAAACGATCGCTGACTATCTCAAGGAACCCCCTACTTGCCCTTCAAATTTGCCGTTGAAGGAGTTCCTTTACCAGAGCACCTTTTCGGTACCCGATCGGCCGTATGGAATTCGCGTGATCAAGCTGGTACAACCAACGATATTAGGACAGTCGGAGAGTTCGGGCCTGTACCTCGATATTGACGTATATACTACCAAGCCAATCGATTGTTCGGATCAATACAGGGATCTTGCCTTGGGCGAGATGCGATGGCTTAAAAACAAGGTCTTCTTCGACCTCTTGACGGATCGGGCGATCAAGAGTTTCCAGGGAGGATAGCAATGGCGACTATGAGTTACGGTAAAGCGGCCAACTCGATCGAGCGAACCCTACGAAATTCCCGTGCGGATTCTCGTCGATTGTCCACGTTCGAAATTTATTCTACTATCAGCGAATTGCACGACGTGTGGAAGGAATGTTCATCGATCGGTTGGGATGGGTACGGTGCGCTTCCCGTGGAACAAGAAACCTATCGTGCCGCTTACTGCCTCATCGATTCACTGCCGTTGGGTTTCCCTATGCCCTCAATCGGTGCGGAACCGGATGGCCAACTGACAATGGAGTGGCAGAGAAGCCCGCACCGCGTGCTTTCGGTTAGCATCGACCCAGAAGGACTCCTGCACTACGCGGGTCTTTTCGGCATCAATGAACGCTTCGGCACACTCGTATTCTTCTCGGATGCTCCCGATGAACTGCTGCAGTTAGTTCGGGAGCTTTAACAGTGTTCGATCCGGCCCATGTCCCACCTGTCGAACAAAATGAAACGGTTGCTCGCTTTATTTTGTTCTCTGGACACTTTCGCAGTTCGGATCAAAGGGTCAAACCAGATGCTTTCATCCCCCATCCACGCTCGGAAGTGTCGATGACCCGACACTTGGAAGCATCTCCCGCAGAACTGTGGCAAGAAGGCGAAAGGGTAGCAGTCCTTCGAAAAGTCACGCTCTATGGCAGGGCAGATGTCGTAGTCGCCGCCTTTACGGATGAAGGCTTAGATGTGACGGCGAATCCGATACTTGCGAACCCCAATCACGTCAATGCATCGAATTGGCCAACCGAAAAACCCGCACAAAAGATGATAGCCGTGCGCATTTCCGTTAAGTCGCAATACGTTCCCAAGTCAGCATCGCCTCCGCTTACTGACGTCGCGGAATCGTGTGGGTGTTGCCAAAATTGACACAGCAGTAACTCCGGCGCTCTTGTCCGCGTGGGGGCCTTGGCTATCATGACTGATCTAATTCGGTTAGGCGACACTCATAGGACGATTCGTCATGAAGAAGGGCATCCACCCTCAATACCGGCCCGTCGTGTTTCTCGACGCGGCAGCGAACTTTACGTTCCTCACGCGGTCCACGGTAGCCACCACCGAGACGGTCAAATGGACCGACGACAACGAATACCCACTGTACAAAGTGGAAATTTCGAGCGCGAGCCACCCATACTTCACCGGGAAAATGAAGTTCCTGGATACCACGGGCCGCGTCGAGAAGTTCAACACGCGCTACAAGAACTCCGCATACGGCATCAAGGCAAGCGAAACGAAGGCCGAAGCCGCTGCCGCTGAGGCCGCTGCAACGAAGTAGTGAAGAGCATCCGCAAAAAGTGACGGGAGAATCGGTCGTGATGGGCAACCCCGTCACGAGATTCTTCCGTCACTTTTGCCGTTTCTGGCCGTCCCTTTTTCCCGTCCTCCCACAAAGCCGGTGTTTGTATGTGGCCCGCCATGGAGCAAAAGTTGGCCCGCTTTCGCGAGTTGGAAACCCAGCTTTCGGACCCGGTCATTTCGTGCGATCCGGCTCGGTTCGCCGTCGTGGCGAAAGAGCACGGCGCACTCGCGAAAGCCGTGAAGCCGTACATCGAGTTCCTGCATATCTCCGGGGCCATCGCCGAAACCGAGACGATGCTTGCGGACAAGGAACTCGTGGCCATCGCCGAAGAGGAACTGGCCGCGCTGCGTCCACAATACGAGACGTTAAAGGCGAAGATCGAGGACCAGCTTCTGGTCGATCCCGGCGAGGATTTCGACCGGATCATCGTCGAAATTCGCGCGGGTACTGGTGGCGATGAAGCCGCACTGTTTGCCGGGTCGCTGTACGAGATGTACACGCGGTTTGCCCGCGAACGCAATTGGACCATCGAAGAGATTTCGTTCGGCCCCGGCGAAGCGGGCGGCTTCAAGGAAGTCGTGTTCAGCGTGAAGGGCGAAGACTGCTTCCAGATGCTCCGTTTCGAGTCGGGCGGGCACCGCGTGCAGCGCGTGCCGAAGACCGAAACGCAAGGGCGAATTCACACGTCGGCCGCAACGGTGGCGGTGCTGCCCGAGCCGGACGAAGTGCAGGTCGTAATCAATCCCGAAGACATCGAGTGGGAGCGAATGCGCGCAGGCGGCGCGGGTGGCCAGAAGGTGAATAAAACCGAGAGCGCCGTGCGCATCTGGTACCGCAAAGGCACCATTGAAGAGATGGAAGTGAAGTGCCAAGACGAACGCAGCCAGCACAAAAACTACGACCGCGCGATGCGGATTTTACGCTCGCGGCTGTTCGAGTTTCAACAACACAAATTGCACAAGGAACGCGCCGACATGCGGAAGTCGCTCATCGGCACCGGCGACCGCAACGCTCGCATCCGCACCTACAACTTCCCGCAAAATCGTTGCACCGATCACCGCATCGAATTTACAATTTATAAGCTCGACGCCGTAATCGCAGGCGATCTGAATCTGATGATCGAGCCAATGCGCGACGCCGTGAAGAAAGAGCGCCTCGCCGCCGCGTTGTGAGTGGAACACGTGAAACCAATCGAACCGACAATCGAGGTCGTGCGGACAGTTCCACGGATGCTTGGCTAGCCGGCGTTGCCGAAGCCCGAGCAAAGGCAAACGAACAAACCGATGCGTGGGATCTCCCGTCTGCCGACGATTCGGAGTAGGCATGTTAAAACCCCAGAAGCCATTGTCGCCGTGAGTCTTCGACACGACGGTTCGTACGCCCTGAGTGAGCATTGTGGATGATCGCGTCGCGTCTCGGAGACTCGCCACGACTCCCTCGCTGGCGCTTCGGGCTAACAATTCCGATCTTGTTAGCCAGAAGCGCCAGCGAGGGAAGACGTTCGACCTTTTGCGACGGATGGGTCGTGGTGAGTCTTCGAAACACGACGGTTCCTGCGCCCGAAATGAACGTTGCGTTTTGTGGGTTTCCCTTGCTTGCGCTACGGGCTGGCACGATTCCGATTCACGGCGTTGCCCTTCCGGGTCGGGGTTTTGCATTCGGTCCTGAAAGGATCGCTCACGTAGCCCATGGTGGTATCATGGGAGGGGCCGCACCGATTGAATTCTGGCGACCGATCAACAAGCGAATCTCGTATTCGTTCTGACAACATAAATTAGCAGGATCTCGACCAGATTCTCATTTCGAGTGGGGGACGCTTTTGTAAAAATGGTTCCGACGGTGATTGTAAGCTTCGAAATCCGACGTAAGTCGTTGGTGGGTTAGGTTGGTTCCGAAATTCGGGAATGAGTCCACGATTGGGGGGGTGGGTAGAGGCTGGAGTCAATTCGAACGATGTCTTACTGGGAGGGATTCATGAATGCCCGGTTACTATTCTGCATCACTTTGCTGATCTTGGCGTGGCCGATACGTGCGGCCGACACTCCCACGCACACGCTGGGACCGCCTGCGGAGGTTCATTGGCTGGCATTCACGCCAGATTCGAAACAACTTCTCACTGGCGGCGGTGCCACGCCGAACGTGGGCGACGAACTCGATTTCGAACTGCGGCTCTGGAACGTCGAGACGGGCAAGTTGGTTGCCAAAACGACGCCTTCGAGCGGCATTGGCGCATCGGGTGCCGTTAGCCCCGATGGTCAGTTGGTGCTGACGGGCGGAACGGGCGGCCAATGGCGGTTGTGGACATTGCCCGAATTGAAGC
>JAYSYI010000003.1:0-2644 GCA_043727665.1 Limnoglobus sp.
GCTGATCGCGAAGGCGAGTCGTACCGTAAGGTACGTGCTCGCATGGAGAAGGACGATCTGATCGAGTCGCTCGCCACCGAACTGCTCGAACGCAAAGCGCTCGACCTCGTGATGGCATCCGCCGAATTCGACGAATATACCTTGGTATTGAGCGATAGCGACGTTGAAGAAATCGCAACGTCGTCGGTTCCCGTGCTGACCGCGGGCCTCGAAGCGGCCGAAACGCCAACAGAAACCCCTGCTGCTAGTTGACCGCTTGCGTACAGTGTAAAGAGACGCAAGAGATTCGAGATCGGGGGGCGTCAGGCCCCCCGTTTCCGTTGAGTAACGACCGACCGACCGCACTGCGATGTGTGGTCGCTCGCCCATTCCGAAGAAAGGCAATCGCAAAATGATGTTTCCAACCGAACCGATGGCAATGGCAATGGCCGGACTGATGGAGCCGCAAAGTCAGCGCGGCGGTTACGCCCGCCAGCGCAACATGACGCTTAGCGACTTGCTCCTCGAAAACCGCATTTTGTTCATCGGTAGCTCGCCGGAAACCGGGGGCAGCCCTGTGATCACCGACTTCCTCGCGAACTACACGATCCAAAAGCTCTTGTACCTCGTGACAGAGAACAAGTCTGCCGACATTCACATGTACATCAACAGCCCCGGCGGCTCGGTGTCGGCCACGCTCGCGATTTACGACACGATGCAGTTTGTCGAATGTTCGATTCACACGTATTGCATGGGCTTGGCCGCAAGTGGGGCCGCGTTGTTGCTCGCTGCCGGTAGCAAGGGCAAACGCTACGCGCTGCCGAACTCGAAGGTGATGATCCACCAGCCGTACGGCCAGGTTGGCGGGCAAGTCTCGGACATCGAGATTCAGGCGACGGAACTGATGAAGGAACGCGACCGGTTGAATCAGATTATGGCGAATCATACGGGCCAGCCGATCGCCATCATCGAGAAAGAATCCGACCGCGACCGCTACTTCTCATCGTTTGAAGCCAAAGAGTTTGGCCTCGTCGACGATGTGCTAACGAAGCCCGCCGTTACGGAATCGAAACGATAACGGTTGTGCCGACCGCGCCGGTTAGCGAATGCAAACGGAACGCGCCCACGGAGACCGTCCGCCGGCGACAATACACAAACATCAACCTCTACCAACTTCATTCCCACTCGGGTGCACCGCCGATGATAATCGTGCAGCGGTTCGCCCCGAGTGTCATACTCGCGAGGACGACATGCCGCTGATTCCGATGGTGATCGATAGCAAAGGCCGCGAACAGCAAGCCTATGACATTTACAGCCGTCTTCTCAAAGACCGAATCATCTTCCTGCAAGGGGTCGTTCAAGATGAGATGGCGAACCTGATTGTCGCACAACTGCTGTATTTGCAGTTCGAAGACCCGAAATCTGACATTCACCTGTACGTGAACAGCCCCGGTGGATCGGTTTCGGCCGGGATGGCTATCTACGACACGATGCAGTTCATCACTTGCCCTGTGTCGACGTATTGCATCGGGATGGCCGCGAGCATGGGAGCCGTGTTGCTGACGGCGGGTGCAAATGGCAAACGCTTCGCTCTGCCAAACGCGCGGATCATGATCCACCAGCCACTCGCCGGCATGGAAGGCACAGCGACCGACATTCAGATTCACTTGAAAGAGTTCCTGAAGACCAAGAAACGGCTTAACGAAATTCTGATGCGGCACACCGGCAAGACGCTCGATCAGATGGAAAAGGATACCGACCGCGACAACTTCATGGCATCGAACGAAGCCAAGGAGTATGGCTTGATCGATGCAGTGCTGGAGCGAATGCCTGAAGAATTGGCCCGACGCAAGGAATAAACCCCGCCAGTGGATCGACTGTGCGGTGGGGACGCCAAGGATGCGCACCGCAGTCACACCCACGAGCCGATGGCACCGCGCAACATTGCGGTATCGTCGACTCGTTTTCGTTTGTGTCGTGGTTGTTGCCACTTTTGCCACATCGTGCCGTTCGACTAAACGCTACGAAATCATCGAGGCTGAACTGCGTACCCGCGAACGCGAACTCAACGAAGCGCGTGGCGAGTTGCAGAACGCGAAGTCGCTCAATAACGCCTACGCACGCACTCCCCGTTATGGCCCCGAGATGGACAACGGTGCGGGTGCGCCGACGCTGCCGTTGAAGGAAATCGTACTCGGTACGGGCACTGGCGGTGCGGACAACGACGACCGGCCCGGCGATGAAGCCCTGCAAATCGTGCTCGTTCCCCGCGACGATGATGGTTCCTCTGTGAAAGTCCCCGGGCGTGCCGAGGTGAGTGCGTTCGAGATCGCCCGTAGTGGCGTGAAAACCGCGATTGGCCGCTGGGAAGTGCCACCGGAGCAACTGCGTCGCACTTGGCGTGGCGGCCTGTTTGCCACAGGGTATTACATCCCGCTGCAATGGGATCAACTGCCAGGCACCGAGCGCGTACGCATCGCGGTGCGGTTCGTGACGCTCGATGGCCGTACTTACGAAGCCGATAAAGACATCACCGTTCGCCCCGTTCCGGGTGCTGTGCCGAAAGCACAAGGTGGCGAAGTTCTGCCGTTTCCGGGCGGTTACGCGGCCCCATTACCGGCCGCACCGCCGTATACTATCCCGTCGCCGGGAATCCCGTTGCCCC
>JAYSYI010000004.1:0-2644 GCA_043727665.1 Limnoglobus sp.
CGCGATGCCTTTCATTCGCGAACTCAGTGCGGCGCTGTGCGTGGCCACGCCGACGGTGGTGCATGTCACCCCGTTGTCAGCCATGAGCTTGACTGCGGCAATTCCATTCGGGCCGTATGCAGGGTCGCCATCGCTGATGAGGATCGTGTGCTTAACCGCCAGTGCATATTCGGGGGTAATCAGCGTGTCGACGGCGCTCGTGAGAAACGGGTCGAAGTCGGGCATATCGCCGGGTGTCATGCCATCGACTTTGCCGAGGAGATCGCCCTTTCTGTTGCCGATTTCCTGGAACGGAATCACCCAACTGACGCCGTTACCACCGAAGCCATACTGCATGAGGCCGACCATGTCTTGCGGGTTCAGCCGGTTGATCGCGAGGCGTGCGATGTCCTTTTGCCACTTATTGCCGTCGACCATTTCGGAGGCATGCATGATGAGAACGAGGCCGCCACGACCTGCCGCCTGAATCGATTTGATCTCGCAGTCAACGGGGAGCGCCGCCTCGATCGGCGTACCCTGATAGCCGCCGGGGCCGAACGAATCCGGCCCGCCGACCATGATGAACCCGCAACCTTGATCGTGGACCGCCGAACGAATCGATTCCATCTGATCGGCAGTAAACGACTCCGCAGGGACGTTCGCGAGGATGATGCAATCGAAGTTACTCAGGAACAACGCGAAGTCCGATTTCTCGGCGGGCAACCGCGAGATACTTACGGGGTCGACGCGGATATCGGCCGATTTCAACGTGCGAATCAGGTGACTGTGCGGTGATACGCCATCGAGTGGCTCGTCGATAAACAGTACGCGGCGTTGCCCGCGTGATACCACCGCCGCCACCGCGCGGTTGTTGGCCACACGGTCGCCGGGGACGCCGACAACGACATCGGTCAGGCGACCGCCTTCGCTCGGAATGCCCGATTGGATCGGCGAAAATGTCGCGCGATACGAAAACGACGACTCCTCTTTGCCCGCCGGTTTGTCGCGGAAACGGAATGCGTTCAGCCCCGGTTTCAGTTCGATCTTCGCCGCTTTTCCGGCGGGTGCGTCGATCACTTGCACCGATTCCGCATCGATCGGAACGACTTCGGTTTTCTCGCTGCCATCGTCGGCAATGCCGACGCGGACGAGTTCGAGAAGGCCAATGACGACGCGATTCGGGTTCGCATTTCGCACGAGTACGCGCACCGGCAAACGGTTGCCAGCCGCCGTAATCGGCGGGGCTTCGACGGCTTGTACGAGAACTTCGTTTTCGTTCTGGAAGCCTGGCGCGAGTGCGAGCGCGTCGATCTGCACGCCGTTTTGTTTTGCGATTGCGGCTTGTTCCTCCGCGTTTCCGAGGTTCTCGTTGCCATCGCTGACGAGCACGATCCGCTTCGAGGTGCCTTCGGGGAACGATGCGAGCGCGAGCTTCAGCGCGGCGGCGATGTCGGTATATTGGCCATCGATCGGGCCTGCCATGCGGTCGTCGATCGGCAGATCGCGTAGCCGTGCGGGTGGCAGCGCGAGGCGTGGCCGCTTGCCGAAGAGGATGACACCGGCGCGATCTTCGCGACGATTGACCCCGCGTAGCCGCACCGATTGATCGACGAACTTCTGAATACCGAGCCAACGGCGATCCGTCTGTTCGCTCGCCTTCGCGTTCGGGTCCACGTCTTGCGGCACACTGTACGAACGATCGATGACGTAAAGCACGGTGAGGTGATCGCCGACTTGTTGCAAACGCGGTTCGGCCAACGCGAGTACCAAGAGCGCGACGACGGCACAGCGAATGCTGATGGCCGCCCACTTTCGGGCCGAACCTAAACCGGACAAACTTCGTCGTGCGAGGTAGACGACAACGGGAAGTAACGCGAGCAAAACTAGCCACCACGGGCGGACGAATCGCACGTTCCAGACGTTGCGCGTTTGTTCCGCGATCACCGCGCCGAGTGAGGCTTCGTAAAGCCCGCCAAGACCGAGACACCCGCAGACGGCGATCCCCACCGCCACGCGATACGACCAATTTTGACTGATAAACAAGGTGATAACTGCAAGCAGCCACACGAATGCGGCACCGATGGAAAGCGTGGCGGGGATGTCCACCGCACCGAGTGGCGTCGTCGGTTGCAACCCCGTTAGCGCGATGCCACCGAGTGCGAACAACCCGAGAGAGTGAGCAATTTCACGCGGTTTGAACGACAGTACACGAAATATCACCGCAACGAGAATCGTCGCGAGAGCGAGCCAGTGAGTCGCGACGAAATCGATTGGGCGCATTGCGAATACTCAGCGTTCGATTAGAAAGCGATCCGTTGTACGCGATGATTTTCGGTATCGATCACATGCACGCGTCCGAAGCGATCCACCGCGAGCGCCCACGGGTCGGCGAGATGCCCCACGCCCCGCCCCGGCATTCCCCAACTGCCGACCCACGTGCCATCGGGCGTAAACTTCTGCACGCGGGCATTGCCACGTTCGACGACATAGAGCATCTTATCCGGCCCGAACGCGAGATCGTACGGATAGTGAAACTGCCCCGGTGCATCACCCGGCCTGCCGATGGTCCGCAGCCAGTCGCCATTTAAGTTAAACACTTGCAAACGGTGGTTGCACGCATCGGCCACGTACAGGTTGCCATCCGGCCCGAACGCCAGCGAACGCA
>JAYSYI010000005.1:0-8122 GCA_043727665.1 Limnoglobus sp.
TTCGTCCGTGGACTTTGTGCCAATATACCAATCGGCATGAAACTCGTGGCCCTTGGCGAAGAAGCGATTCTTGCCTACTTCCGTGACGAACCGACTGCGGTGCGGTTCGCGACCGCGTTACGTACATTTCACCCGGATTGGCTGTTCGATGTCGTTCCGGCTTACGCGAGTGTTGGTGTGTTCTTCGATGCGCGAAAGATTGTAACGGGTGATGTGCAACGGACTCTGAAGAAGCTGCGTTATCACGATGCGGATGCGTCGAAGACTGGCGCGACGCACATCGTGCCGGTTTGCTACGAACGCGGCCCAGACCTTGAGCGTGTGGCTGGGTTTACCGGCCTCAGTACGGACCGCATTATCGAATTGCACCTCGGCACGGAGTACGCCGTTTACGCCATCGGATTCGTGCCTGGCTTCCCGTATTTGGGTTACTTGTCGCCCGAACTTTGTGGCGTGCCGCGGCTGGATTCCCCGCGATTACGAGTGGAACCGGGTAGTGTCGGCCTCACCGCGAAACAAACGGGCATCTACCCGCTCGCACGCCCCGGCGGTTGGAACCTCATTGGCCAAACGCCACTGATGCTCGTGAATATTGCCGACGGTTATTTCCCGATCCGCGTCGGCGACCGGATGCAGTTTCAGCGAATTGACGAGAGTGAGTACATTCAACGCGAAGGGGAACGGCTTTAGCGAAACTCTCACGACTGGACTCGCTTGCGGTTTTCTTGTCTGTACTTCTTCTCTTTCGCTTCGTCTTCGCGGCGGAAATCGCGGTTGATTTTCAGAGCGAACAATGTGCCGAGAACGCCAATCACACCGAGAACGACCCACGACGTGGGCGATTGAGCCAAGCCGACGAACCAACTGGCGACAAACAGACTTTGCATCGGATATCTCCGAGGAACCAACAAATGCACTCGGGATATCTTACTCCTTCGAAAGCTCACACACGAGCGGGCGTGGGCTTTCCGTCGCGATTATTTGTATGATGGTGCTAACCGCCGACTGTTCCCTTTTTACGATGAGGCTCCGACATGATCCGTCGCGCAGCACTGTTCCTATTCGCCGCCGTGGCTGTCTCGTTGCAATCGGTCGATACTTCGGCGCAGCCGAAACCCGGCATTCCACCCGTGCCGCCGCCGCAATACCCGACGTTGACGACGCCCGCAAACTTCGGTGCAAAACTCGGTGCGACAACGGAATTGATGTTGATCGGCACGAACCTGACCGATGCCGTTGCGGTGTTAATCGGGGCGGACGGTGTGAAAGCGACGATTGCCGATGGTCAGAAAGATGCCACCAAGCTGAAAATCAAACTCGAAGTGCCTGCGACGCTTTCTGTGGGGATGTACCCGGTACGCGTGGCGACGAAGTACGGCATCAGCAACTTCCGGCCAATCAGCATCGATGATTTGCCCGAAATCGCGGAGAAGGACGGCAACAACAAGAAAGACACCGCACAAGTGGTGCCGGTGCCGTGTGTGATTACGGGCAGTGCGAATCCCGACGCCAGCGATTTTTACAAAGTGAACGTGGCTGCCGGACAACGGTTGGCGGTTGAAGTGCTCGGACGGCGGATCGGATCGCAACTCGACCCGGTGATCGTGTTACACGATGCGAAAACGGTTCGCGAAATGCCGGGATTGTTCGCCGACGATACACCGGGGCTTCAGTCCGATGCCCGCGTCACGCACACGTTCAAAGTCGCTGCCGAAATCCTGATCGAAGTCCGCGACACGACTTACCGTGGCGGCGCGGACTTCAGTTACCGCCTGCGAATCGGCGATTTCCCCGGCGCAACGACGGCCTACCCGCTCGCTGTCGAACGAGGCAAGTCGGCCGTAATCGGCTTTACGGGGCCATACGTCGATGGAGTGAAACCGGTGACGGTGAAGGGCGCGGGTTCGGGTATGCTCGCATCGCCGAAGCGCGAGGGTGGCATCGCCGGATGGCCGGTATCGGTCGGCGTCAGCGATTTCCCTGAAGCGGTGGAAGTCGAGCCGAATAACGAGATCGCCAAGGCGAACAAGTTGCCCATACCCGGTGGTATTTCAGGCAAGTTCGAGACGAAGAGCGACGTCGATTTCTATGCCATCACCGGCAAGAAAGGGCAGAAATTGGAAATCGTCGCGCAGGCGTTCGAATACAACTCGCCCGCCGAGGTGTATCTGAAAGTCGTCGATGCGAAGGGGGCCGAACTCGCGAAATCGAACCCGGCCCAAGCGAATGCTCGCATCGAGTTCACACCGGCAGCCGACGGCGAGTTCTTCATTTCGGCGGAACATCTAAACTATCTCTACGGGCCGAACGAGGTTTATCACCTTTCGGTGAAACCGGCGACGGCAGACTTCGCCATCACGCTCGGCCTGGATCGCGTCGATGTTTCGGCAACCGGCGGGTCGTTGCCAGTCACGGGTCTGGCGAAGCTTAATGGCTTCAACTTGCCGATTGAACTCGTCGTGGTGTCCGATGCGATTGCGGGGAAACTCACGCTCGCCGCCGCGGCGGCCCCACTGCCGACGGCGGTGCTTGCAATCCCGCTGACGCTGAAACCCGGTGTCAAACCGGGCGCGTATTCGTTAAGCGTGCAAGCGACCGCGAAGGTCGACGGCAAAGACGTGGTTCACCTGGCAACGGTGACGGACATTGTGAAAGCGAGCTTGGGCGCGATCCCGAACCCGCCCCCCGAACTGCTGACGCAAATCGCGGTCGCGGTGACTGACAAACCGCTGTTCGCATTAAGCATCGCGTTCGAGAAACCCGAGGTGTTGAAGGGCGGCGCACTGAAGGGCAAAGTCACCGTAAAGCGTGCGGAAGGCTTCACCGAAGAGATCGTCCTCGTGGCGAGCGGCCTGCCCGCGAACGTGACGGCAAAGGTCAAGCCGATCCCGAAGGGTGCCAACGAAGTCGAAATCGAAGTCAACCCCGTCGCCGCGGCCGCAGTTGGCCCGGTGACGCTCAGCATTCGTGCCACCGCAAAAAACGCAGGTCGCGACTTCGCCTATGACAGCAGTCCCGCCACATTCGCAATCACTGAACCGAAGAAGGAAGAGCCAAAGAAGCCGGAACCGAAGAAGTGAGTAAAACGCCCACACACGATCGTGTGTGGGCTTTCACTTTATTAAGCGGCTGCATTGTTTCGGGGGCGGGGTTGTTGCATTTGCTCTTGATCCGCCAGGAAGTTATCGAGCATCTCGGCCTGTTGCGACAGTACCCACTGCACCTGTCGGTCGCGAGCCATCGTCTTGGCTTCGAGGCTTGCGATTCGCTCGCTCAGTTCCTTTTGCATATCGCGAATCTGCCGCAATGCGGGCTGCTGGTTGATTTCCAACTGCGTATGAATCGACTGCACGACGGCGGCCAGTTCGGCGGTTTGGTTCGTCATTAGGCGCACGGTTCGCGGCATCACGACGGTGTGCTTCATCAACCGCAGGCCGCGACCGAGGCCCGGCGTGGCCAGGATCTTCGTTCGGGCCTTCTTCGCGAGAATCCGCAGCCGTTGCTTCATGCTGATCCGTACGACAGTGACGACTTCAACGTCGGCGTTCGGCGCGACTTGTGGCAACGTCGGCGGCGCGATGAAATCGGGGAACCACGTGGTATCCGAGTTTCGAACACGGGCCTCGTTGCAATAGAGCATCGATTCGATGATGTCGCGTCGGCTGCACCCGCGATCGAGTTGCGCCGTATGCCATTGCAAGCCAGCCGCATCGGCGGGGCGACGCAGAATCAGATCGTACAGCCCGCGAATGAACTCTTCGTTCGTTCGGTGCCAAATCCGGTTGAGTTCGACGACCATATCGACACCGGTACGGAATTGCTTCGAAAGCAGTTCGCGGGCCGCTTCGCGGGCCATCGGCTCTGGCACTTTCGACACTTCCGCAATCAGCGAAATCAGACGTTCCTTCACCGCGTTCAGTTCGCTCGAACGTCCGGGGCCTTTCGCCTTCCACTGTTCGGCAATGCTGCGGTAACAGGTGACCGTATTGGCGACCATGACACCGGTCGAAAAGCGTTCTTCATAGCGTTCGCGGGAACGGCGACCGAACTGCTCGCGGAGTTTCGGCGACGCGAGCAACTTGCGGAATGCCTCGGCGAACGACTCGGGATCTTGCGATTCCGCAAGGTAGCCGTTCTCGCCATCGACGACGATTTCGACCATGCCACCGACGCGGCTGGCGACGACGGGCTTGCCGAACATCATGCCTTCGGTGAGCACGAGGCCGAACGATTCGTAGCGCGACGGCAGCACGACGATGTCTGAGTCTGCGTAGTTTTGCATCAACTCGTCGTCGGTCGCTTCCCCGGCAAACACGATGCGAGAAGCGAGGTCCGGCCGCGACGCCATCATCGTTTCGTGCGCGGCCATCGCGGTATCGTTGCCCGACGGATTGTACTTGCCGACAAGCACCAACTCCGCATTCGGGAACTCGGGAAGTACGCGATACGCCGCCTGTAACAGCACGTCGATTCCCTTGCGGGTTTCGATGCGGCCGACGAACAAGATGCGCGTCTTGCCGTTGGTGGAACGCTCGCGCGGAAACTGATCGCGCACATCGCGGGTACCGATGTGGACGACGTGCTCGGCTGCCTTCGTGGTGCCGAAGTCGGCGCAGGCCTTTTCCAAAATCGCGTGGCTGATCGCGTGGATATTCTGCGACCGTTGCACCGTCGCCGTTTCGAGTGCGATCATGTCGCGGACGAGTGTCGGGTCCGAGTTCGTACCGCCGAGTTCGGCGATCGTCTTCATTGATGTTTGCAGCGCGAGCACGGTCGGCCAACGATCGTCGAGTTGCGCGATTGCACCTTCGCAAAGCCAAATCGGCCCCGTGACGACGTCCAGACCGTGCAGGCCGTGGATTCGGCTGACTTCGTGGTACACGTTGGCCACGTGCGTGTAATTGTGGCAAAGTGGCATCGATCTCAGGTCGTCGCCCTTCGGTGCGGAGTCGGGCAATCGGTGCATCCATACGCCGTCTTCGAAGTCCACCGTGTGCTTGCCGCTCTCGGAATGCGTGATGACGTGAATCTGGTGGCCTTGTGCGGCGAAACCCTTCGCGAGGTCGCACATGAACCGGCCGACACCCCCGCAACCCGGTGGGTATTCGCGGGTCACGAAGCCGACTTTCATCCGGCCACCGGCGGGCCTTAAGATCGGGTGCGTGAGAAATTCTTCGGGCTTCGCGGCGGGCAGATGGCGAATCGGCCGTGGCTTCGTTAAACCCTGTCGCACACCGATGTCCATGGCGCGCTCGGTGCGGCGCAGATAATGTTCGAGTTGCACCGCAGTCAAGCGACCCGCATCGAAGTTCGCGCGGCCCCCCGCTTTCACGATGTTCACGTACCGCGTAATCTCCTCGAATACTTCGCTCTGCGGGCGCGTCTTCGTGCCGTTTCGTACCGCGAACGTGCAGTGGTTTTTGACCGTGCTAAACGGATCGAACACGACCCGCTTCTGGTCGCGAATATGGCTCGGCAGATACTTGTGGTGAACCGCTGCGTGGTCGAGTGGCACCATCTGGTAACCCGCGTCGATCGCGCGCATACAGACTTCGACTTCGTCCAGGTAGTATTCGATTTCCTCGTTGAACCCGCCGATCTCGACGAGAACATCGCGGCGGTAACTACAGTTCGTGCCTTGCAAATACACGAACGGATCGGCACCCGGACGGTTGTAGGCATCGAACGGAGCCTGGATGTCGAACCGCGTCGTCGCGATTCGCGAACAGACCGAATACAGATACTGGTACGAAACCCCCGAGTGGTCGTAAACGATGCCTCCGACGCCGCCGACATCCGCTGAGTCGTACGCTTTCACGAGGCCCGCAATCCAATCGGGTTCGGGTATCGCGTCGTCGTCGATGAACGCAACGATGTCGCCCGCCGCGTAAGCAATGCCGATGTTCCGAGACTTCGAGAGGTGCGCTTCGGGGCAAGAATAGGCGCGAACCGAGTCGCAGAATTCCGCGATCACATCGTCTGATTCATCGGTGCTCGGCCCGTTCACCACAATGACTTCGAAGTCGCTGTAAGTTTGGTAGGCAAACGAAGCGAGTGTGTTCCGCAGGCTTTTCCCGCGGTTGTACGTATTGATAACAACGCTAACACGCATAGCCGGTGGCTCCTGCCGGGGCCGCCACATGACTGGCGGACGGTGAGTCGTGTGTGGTGGTATTCCCAAGAGGATAATCGGCATGTTCGATACGAAACTTCGCTCGCAAATCGTCTAAAGCCCCGAAAGGTGTAAAAACCCGCACATCACCCGAACTTGAATGATTATCGAAGGCAGAAAAGTGGCCGCAAGTTCCGCACACTACCATCATCGCCCCCACACGATCAACCGTGGGCGTTGTGGGCGTTTCTAAAACCCGCGCGTTTCCAAATGGCGTCGCCAGTTCCAGCGGGTCGTGAAGAACTCCTTCGCGGCCATGTAGCCGCGGGCGTAAAGCTGATCTTTTATCTCGTTGGTGAGGCCGAATTGCGTCGCGGTCACCGGTAGCCCCGTGAGGTCGACTTCGATGACGCGGCTTTGTTGCCGTTGGCTGAGGTAACGCCGGTCGCGCGCCACCATCATCGTTTTCATGATGGCACCGAGCAAATCGGTTGCGGTGTCAATCGGGGCCGGTTGGGCATCCGCGCGGTCGATGAGGCGGAAGCCGAACGTCGGCCACGCGGGTGGCTTGCCGGGCGTGTCGTCGTCGTACAACCACAACGGGAAGTTGCTGAGAATGCCGCCATCGACGATGCGACTGCGGCCTTCCGTTGGGTGATCGAGCGTGCCCGGTTCGAAGAAGAACGGGATGCTCATCGACAATCGCACCGCCTCTGCCACTGAAAACTGCCGTTGTCGCGGCGTCAGCGGCGTGCGGTATTCTGGGCGGGCCACCATCGCGCCGCCCATGGTCGTTCGCACCGTGGTTTCCAGGTCGTCCGGCAAGACTTTCATCTCGCCGCGAGTCACATCGGACACCACCACCTTCAATTGACGGTCGCTGACCGTACGGCTCCGGTCCCAGATGTCGCCGAACGTTGGCTTGCCTACCCACTTCAAGACTTCGTCCATCCAGGCGCGAAATGGCTCCGACGAATACTGCCCGAGTTGGCCGGTCATTGCCAGATTCATCAGCAATAGCACGGGGTGCGACAAGTCGTCGCTGGGGGCGCCATTGAACATCAACCGGCTGGTTTTCTGCGTCAGGAACTGCATGAAGTCGAGCCGCCCGATGATCGATTCGAGCTGGTCGATGTTCATATCGGTGGCGAGCAACGTAGCGGTGATCGCGCCGGCGGAAGTCCCGGCGAGCGCGTGCCACTTCATGCCGATTTCGTGGCAAACCCGCACCGCACCCAGGAACGCCGTTCCCAATACGCCGCCGCCCTCGAACACCGCGTCCGCATCGAACAACCCCATCGCATCGCGTGGCAACGGCGTCATCGCCGCTTCGATCCGTGTCCGTTCGCTCGCGTTGATCGACAAGTTCCACTTGCGGCGGGTTTCCGCCGGATTCCAAAGCGTCATCGCGTTTCCTTTTGGGCCGATACACATTCACCGAGATCACTATACTTCACGCGGCCGAACTGACGCGTTTTCGACTCACAGGATCGACGTAAGTCCGAATTCTCCCGTCTCAAAAACCGTGTTTTGTCATTTTTCGCGTCTTAAAATGTCCGTTTTTGATCGCGAATCGCTTATCGGTTTCGACAGTTTTGCCGTATTCTGCGTTACTGTAACGGTTTGCGTCGATGGCCACTCGGCAGGTAATCGCCTTAAGTACCGACCGTTTCATGTCAATGTGCGACATTTTCATGTCAAGATGCGACCGTTTCATGTCAAGATGCGACCGTTTGGTGTCATTTCGAGACACTTTCGCGACACGACACAATTCCGACTTACGTCAAATCGTCCAAAACATTTTGACTCCGGCAAATTGTATGGGTGCAAGATTCTCGACAGAATTTTGTCAGATTTCGAAACCGCATACGTTACACTTCCACGATGCCGGAATGATTTCGTAGGGGCACCCCCAAGTGATGCGAAGTTGCTGTTGACGGTGTTTTCGGGTCATCCTGATTTTGGTTTTTATCCCAACGGGATTCCAGCCATTAGCCCCAGGTCGCGTTT
>JAYSYI010000006.1:0-2642 GCA_043727665.1 Limnoglobus sp.
TGCACATTCCAAAATAGAAAACCGTACTGGCTCACGAACTCCCTTTCCGCTTTCGCGGGTTCTTCGCAATGCCGACGACCGCAGCGGATTAGGAAACGCTCCAACAACCGTTTCGACAAGTGCGAGAGGAGAAATCACGCGGCACGGCTGCTGACGGTTGGATAGTTCAAACCGGAGAGAAGTTGTTACTTCAAGCGGAATTCTCGCCTGTCACAAAAGTGTGTCTCGTCCGATTTCCATTCGTTCGTTCATATTATGCGCCGGGAGTGGAACCTTGAGTTATGGTTCTCTTGTGTCGGTCGTGTTGCGGTTGTAACGTCGATCGTGGTGCCGAATTTTGCCCTCTCGCGTGGGGTCGCGAAGGTTATGCGTACGTGCCCGCTCTGTTTATCGACGAATCCCATCGACGCCGTAGTCTGCGGCCGTTGTGGGAAGTTCCGATTCCCGGCGGGACTTGCACGCCCCGAATCGCCATCGCTCGATTCGGCTGAAAATACCGACGAATACCCCGCATACGCCACGCAACTCGTCACGCGGTTGAAGCAGGTGGCCGCCGACGATGAATCGGCCAATCGAACGGTTCGCTCGCCGATTACACTCGCGAAAACCCCCTCAGCCACCGTTGGGGGCGGTACCGACCTCAGCCACCCCGCCGTATCGCCGAACATCGGCGATCCCGCCGCATCCGTCTCCGTTGAGACGCCCTTACCTCATCGCGATCCCCGCCTCATCGTGATTCGCGGGGCCGCAGTTGGCACCGAGTTTCTCGTTTACGAAGGCCCGAATTACGTCGGTCGCTCTGCGGATAAGCCCGTCGATATCGATCTCACGGGGCAGGAAATGCCCGAACAAGTTTGGTCGTCGCGTCAGCACGCCGTCGTCACACTCGAACGCAGCATCCTCGTCATCGAAGACCTCAACAGCCTCAACGGCACATTCGTGAACCGTTCGCGATTACACCCCGGCCAACAGCGCGTCCTCCAAGGCGACGATGTCGTCCAAGTCGGCACCGTGCAATTCAAAGTCGTGATTTAAAGTGTTTCGCGTCGAGTCTTGAAGACTCCTTCGCTAGCGCGTCGGGCTAACAGTTCCGATCTTGCTAGCCCGACGCGCTAGCGAGGGAACCAGATTGATCGACAACATCGCAGAAACGATGGTGGCCGAAAATCACATCGGGCTTCGCGCCGCGTGTCGGATGGGCTAAAAGGCATGTCGGATCGCTTCGACCATCCACACAGGAGATTTCCCATCATGCGCCGAGCATGTTTTACCCTAACCGTTCTGCTCGCCGCCGTACCGGCTGCCTCTGCACAAATTCCGCTCCCGCCAGGAGGTCGCCCGCCGATCAGCACGGGCGTTGTCCCCGTTGCGGCCCCGAATCCGGCGGCGCTCGAAGCGCACCTGAAAGCCTGGGAAACCAAGTCCGCCAGCATCGTCAACATGTACACCGAATGCGAAATGGTCCGCAAGAACCTGGTGCTTCGCAAGGAAGCGACTTTTATCGGCTCGATCGTCTGCATGAAGCCGAGCCTCGCGCGGATGAAGATCGAGAACAAGGCTGACAAGGCCGATTACCTGGCGTATATCTGCGATGGAGCGTCGGTTTACGAGTATTCGGGCCGCGATAAATCCGTTACGCAGCACAAGATTCCGCCGGGCGGCAAGAACAACGTTGGCGACAATTTACTCATCGAGTTCATGTCCGGAAAAATGACCGCCGACGACGTGAAGAGCCGCTTCGATATCAAACTCGTCAAGGAAGAGGAGTTCTACGTTCACCTGCAAATCGGGCCGAAACAAGAGCGCGACAAGCAAGAGTTCGAGTCGATGTTGCTCGTGCTGTTCTCCGACAAAGCCAAAGACATGGCGTATCTGCCCGCCGTCGTGGTGATGTCCAAGAACAACGGGCAGGAACTGGAACAATGGACGTTTAAGAAGCCGATGTCGAACGTGCAGGGGATCAAACAAGCCGATTTTAGCTATCAGCCACCGCCGAAGGACTGGCAAGTGAAACAAGCCGGAGCCGCCACGCCGAGCGTCCCACCGACGCCGAAGGTCGCACGCCCCGCCGGACCATAATTCGATGAGAACGGCACTGAGACGAAATGAGAACCGCCGGGCCACCCGGCGGTTCTCATTTTTTGGTACGGGGAGTCATTCTCTCATTCGTCTTTCACGACAGCTGTGCATGATAGAAGTGAATCTCAGTTCGTTTCCCACGTTTAGGAAAAGTCATGAAACTCGTTCTGCGAATGATTCTGGTCGCCGCGATGGCATTGACCACACTCGGCACGGTGTCGGCCCAACGTCCCGGTGGCGGTGGCGGCGGCGGTTACACACCGAGCGCCTACGGTGCAGTGGGTGCCAACGAAGAGCTGCAAAAAGAGCTGAAAATCAGCGACGAGCAGAAGACGAAGCTCAAAGAGGCGATGGATCCGATCAACAAAAAGCGAATGGAACTATTCACGCGCGGCCAAGGCGGCCAGCAACAGACCGACGAGCAACGCAAAGAGCGCACCGAGAAGATGGCCAAGCTGACCGAAGAAACCAAGGCCGCAGTCGGTACGGTGCTGAACGCCGAACAAGCCAAGCGCCTCGGCCAGATCGACTATCAGATGATGGGTATGGCCGCATACTCGAAC
>JAYSYI010000007.1:0-2641 GCA_043727665.1 Limnoglobus sp.
AGATCGCTACGCAAGTCGATTGTCGCACCGCGGGCTTGCTCGGGGCTCATGAACGCCGGCGTGCCCATGATGACGCCCGCCTCCGAAATGGCCGTCCACTCGGTCGCACCCATCGGTTTCGCGATGCCGAAATCGAGGATTTTGACGCGGCCATTCGGCGCTTCGAGCCAGATGTTTGCGGGTTTGATATCGCGATGGATGAGGCCGCGAGCGTGTGCCGCCGACAACCCTGCCGCAATCTCGCGAATAATGCGGATCGTCTGCGAACCGGTCGGCAAACCTTTTCGCAGCATGTAATCTTCGAGCGAGTAGCCCTTCAGAAGTGGCATGACCAAGTACGCCGCACCGTTGTGATCGCCGACGTGATAGATGCTCACAACATTATCGTGCGTGATCGCCGCCGCCGAACGCGCTTCGCGGAGGAAGCGATCGCACGCCTCGCGGTCGGCGGCGTATTGCGGCAACAAGACTTTGATCGCCACTTTCCGCTGAAGTTGCGTGTCCCAACCCTGGAACACGATCCCCATGCCCCCTTCGCCGAGCCGCTTTTGGGTTTCGTATTGGCCGATGCGCTGACCGATGCCCGACGTGAACCGCCACGCGGGGCGCGGTGTCGTATGAAGCGGCACGCTCCCTTGCTGCACCATCGTCGGCGCGATCCCCGAATTCTCCGGCGGCTCATCGAGCAGCGGTTCGGGTATCGCGGGTTGCGTACGCTCGGACATGTCTGCCGATTCCTAAATGAACCACTGCCACTGTAAACGCGAAACGGCCACAACTGCGACAATTTTAGTATAGAACAGAATCGATGTTAATAGGCACACCGCGTTTCGCGAAACGCTCGACCCGTTTTGCGCGGAACATCGTAGAATCGTGTGAGGATGCTCCTTTCCCGCAACTGACGGCGAAAAGCGATGCCTGCGACACCGAGTCTGCCATACGTTCCGCCGCGTACGAAGCACGTCTTGCGTACAGGGCCGCCCGTGGATGCACACGATACGACCGATTACGAATTGTCTGCCTCGGTGGCGCTGCCCGTCCATATGATTCCGCCCACGGCGACAACCGATGCCTATGTGCCCGAGGGGCGGCTCGATTCGGAGACGAAACAGCTTTTCCAACAACGCCTGATGCTCTGCTGTTTGGTGGCGTCGGTGCCGTTCTTTTTCTTCTTCACGTCGGCCACAACGGGGTTTATCGAACTGTTCGCGCGGCCCGTTGTCGGTTGGACGGGGATCGTGCTTTCGGGCGTGGTGTTCGCTGCGCTCATCGGTACCGCAACGGCGTTACGCATGTGCCGCGACCTGCCCGAAAACGGGCTGCGCGTGTTCGAAATTGCCATCTTCGGCGCGATGGGGCTGTTCTTCGCCTATTGGCAGTTCGCGCTGCTGACCTCCGATTTACTCAACGTCGCCGGTCTGCGCGACGACCCAAACCTGTTTCGCCAAGAGCAATATTCGGTGCTGGCTGCGGCACTAATCGTACACTTCAACTGGTTCGCGCTCATCGTCTTTCACGGCGTACTCGTACCGAACACGCTGTCGCGCGGCATCGGTGTCGTCTTGGCGATGGCCGTCGCTGCGCTCGCGATCGACAGCATCAGTGCGATGCTTCACGAACCGACGTGGCGGCACAAAATCATGCTCTTTGCGGTGTCGTTCACGATGCTCGTGGCGGGTGGTGGGCTTTCCGTATTTGGCACCGCAAAAACGGCGGCGCTGCGCGAAGAAGTGCAGACCGCCAAGCAAGCGGTGCGCGAACTCGGGCAGTATCGGCTGCGGCGCAAGCTCGGCCAGGGTGGCATGGGCGAAGTCTATCTCGCCGAACATCAACTGCTGAAACGCCCCTGTGCCATCAAGCGGATTCACCCGAAGTACCTCGACAATGCCGAGCAATTGAAGCGATTCGAACGCGAAGTGCAGGCGACGGCGCAACTGCGTCACCCGAACACGGTGGAGATTTACGACTACGGCCGCGCCGACGATGGCACCTTCTATTACGTCATGGAATATCTGCCGGGAATGAGCCTCGAAGAGATCGTCGCGGCCCACGGCCCGATGACGGCGGATCGCGTCGTACACATTATTCGGCAAGTCTGCGGGGCACTCCGCGAGGCGCACCGCTTGGGGTTGGTTCACCGCGACATTAAGCCGTCGAACGTGGTGATTCTGCCCGACGGCAGTCCGCACGACCAAGCGAAAGTCGTCGACTTTGGCCTCGTGCAATCGCTGTCCGAAGATGCCGATCCGAATGCGAAGATCACTCGCGATGGCTTGATCGTCGGCACGCCCGAATACATGTCGCCCGAACAGGCGCAAGGGTTGCCGCTCGACGAATGCAGCGACTTGTTCAGCCTCGGCAGCGTGGCGTACTTTTTGCTGACGGGCAAGGAAGCGTTTCACCGCGACAATGCCGTGCGAACGCTGTTAGCCGTGGTCAACGAAGAGCCAACGCCGATCGCGGTAGCGAACCCGTACGTGCCATCGGACCTCGCGCACATTATCGCCAAGTGCCTGGCAAAACCGCTCGCGTCGCGGTACACAAAGGCCGCCGACCTCGAAGCCGCACTGAACGCATGCACTTGCGCGAACGCCTGGACCATGAGCCGATCCACCGAGTGGTGGGACCGCAACCCCAGCAC
>JAYSYI010000008.1:0-2640 GCA_043727665.1 Limnoglobus sp.
CGACGTGCTGTCCGACGCGGTCTTGAGTTGGCCATTGCTGAAGACGGGCGGACTAATTTGCTTCGACGAATACGAATGGTGGATCGACCCCGCCCCCGAACGCAGCCCCAAACTCGCGATCGACTCCTTATCTCAGCGTGATGCGAAGCCAGTGCGAAATCGTACGCAAGGGCTACCAAGTCTGGGTGCGAAAGCGGGATTAAACCATCTCAATATGCCACACGCGGACCACGCTACTCACCCACGGCAGTGGCTGGCGTGAGATTCGGTGTCTTGCCGACAAGGATGCGCTGACACCGAAATACCGTGGCGATTCCCCGACTTCGCACGGTCGGGTTCTTCACCGAATCCTTTTGCAGTTCCGATAGCGCGATCACGCTGGCGATGACGCTGGAACTCAACGGGGAGGTCCATATCGGCCACGTCCAGAATGTGTCGAACATCCCGTTGCCAACGAAGCCGCGAGTGGCGACTTTATCGCCTTTCGGAAAGCACGGGAACAGCGGCCAGGCTTCGAGTGCGAGCCGGTTCGCACCGAGCATTCCGCCGGATCGATTACGCGTCGGATCGCCCGACGGCGTGTGCCACTGGTAAGCGTGCCGCCGATCTTCGGTTGGTTCCCAGTGCAACGATTGGTTGCTGAGCGAATCGGCGTAGTCCCACGTTTTGAACAGCGACCGCAGCAGGTGCAAATCTGTCGTTCGCGCGAGAACCGCGTGCAGGTTTCCTAAAAAGTAATCGCGGCGTACCGTCTGAAGTTGGCTCGCCGCTTCGGGTGCCGATTCGCAAACGAGAGCCGTCACCCAATTCAGTCGTGCGCGATCCGTTTCGGGTTGATGCAGACATCGTGGGCGTAGCACTTTTGGCAACGACAATTTCTTGTCATCCAGCATCGCTTGCAGCATTGCCACGGCCCATGCACACGAATGTTCCGCCACCGAGCGATCGAGTTGCGCGGCCACGTACTCTGCAAACTCCTCAGTTGTCGGCGTACCCGGCAAGTGAAGTACCGGCGTTTGCGGCGACCTGAGGTACCCCCACGAAAGCGCAACCGGCCCTTTCAGCCAAGTAGGCGCGTCGCCGTTTTGCGATAGCCGTTCGCATATGACGAGCGTCCCAAGTGCTGCCAAGAACGCGAGTGGGTTGGAGCCATCAAGGCCTGGTAGTGGTAGCGGGTAGCTCGCCGGCTTCGACGCTTTCGCTGCGAATGGCACCATCGGCGTGTCGTCTGTCGCTGGCTTCCAGCCGTCTTCCTGTTCTGCGCGGCTTTGCGCGTGGTCGGCGAGGCGGAACGTGGCTTCGCGGTAGGCACTGCCCCACCAGCCGTGTTTGCGAACCGTCCGCCAGAAGCGTTCGGGCAACTCCGCGTTCCACGTCGCGATCTCTTGTTTGGAAGTGGGCATCTGCCGTTTGAACTCGAATAAATCGACCTCGAACGAACTGACCGCGTCGTTCTCCACGACCGCGTCGGCGAAGGGACGTGCCGACCCGTGGTGCGTGGCGATCAGGTGCATCAGGTCGTCGTCGGACGATTCGATGATCGCGCACGAAAGCAGTTCGTGGCGGGCACCCGACGGGTAGCAGTGAACGAGCCGCGCTTCGTCGCGTTCGCGCTTGTTTCGCGGGCCGTTCGCAGACTTCGCGAGTGGCGTGCCGACGGCGGTGCGTGGCGAACTTTGTCGCAACATCGCCTGGAAGCGCGGGTCGAGTTTCCCGAGATCGTGCAGCAATCCCGCCTGATAATATAGCTCCACCGGCAGCCCACAACCCGCCGCAAACTTCTTCGCATACTCGGCCACCCCGCGCGAGTGATCTACCAACGAGACGGCGCGGTTACCGGGAGAGTACGACGATGCATCGTCGTCGAGGAACTCCGGATCGAACTGCTTCAGCCGTCGCCGACCGGTGACAACGTAGCCACCACACGGATGCTTATTTACGAGACGATTCCTCGGATGAATCAGGTTCTCGATTGCGAGAATTTCCCATTCGGGCGAATCGTCGTTGCGGCGTTGCTCGATAGCGGAGTCGATTAATGCTTCGGTGTCTTTCTTCGATGCTTCTTCAAGAATCACGACACCCGGCAACCGCAGGAATGCCTTATCCCGCGACTTCTGGAACGCTTCCTCGGCGTAGTCGGCGGGCGGGTCGGTCGCGAAGTCGCCGAGTTTCCCGACATCCTTCGCGCTGCATGGCACGATGTACGTACGGTTCGGTCTCACGTCTTTCGGGTCTTCGATGGTGTCGGTTTCTTCGGACTCTGGCCCCTTCCAGCACAATGCAGTTTGCGGTTCCTTTATTTCGATTTCTTTCTCTTCATCCAAAGTCCCGCCTTCCACGTCGCCGGTGTTATCGTCGAAATTCTCCCCCGCGAGCCACTTCTTGAACAGGCCAATCGGCACGGCCACTGCTTCCGACGACGATGGCGGGCATAGCCCGACGATCTCGGCCCACAACTCTTTTTTGTCGCGGAGGTCGCTGCGGAAAACCACCTGCACATCGGGTTGGCCGGGTTGCTTCGGGCCGTGCAGGAACAGTGCTGGGTCGGGGTCGGGCGTCGGGATCGGGTTCGTTTGCACCCAACAATCGAGGTGCGCGGGGAACAGCACGGACGCATCTTCGGATTGCGCATTCATCGGG
>JAYSYI010000009.1:0-2622 GCA_043727665.1 Limnoglobus sp.
TTCGCCCCCGTGTCGGCGATCGTCAAACAGGCGTACGCACCGGCGGTCAGATCTTCGGGCCAACCGCGACGCCCGGCACGAATCGTTACGGTGTTCGTGCGAATTTCGAGATGACCACCCGCTGTCATCGCATCGCGGGAACCGGCGATGAGGTTCATCGCAATCTGCTCGACGCGCGATGGTTCGACCCAGATCAGCGGTAGCTCGTTCGCGAGATGAAACTGACAGCGGATCGATGAACCGACGGTCGCTTGAACGAGGACTTCCAGCCCTGCGACGATGTGGCTGATATCGACGGCAGCGGGTTCGCTGCGGCTCGGCTCGGTGAACGCGATTAAACGTTTGCTCAGGTTTGTCGCATAGCGAACGGCGGCGCGAATCACTTCCGCATGACTCCGCACCGGCTCGCATTCGGGCACTTGCTCTGCGATCAGTTCCGCGTTCCCGCCAATCACGGATAGCACATTGTGGAAGTCGTGAACGACGCCCGTTAACATCCTCCCAAGCATCTCGTAGGTTCGCGAACGGTCGTCGGTATCGTGTGCGGTTTCGCGTTCGCTCGCAATCGCCGTCGGTTCATTTTCCACTGTGCGAAAGACGAACACGATCGCGCCGCTGGCGTCGGCGCTCGCGGATGCGATGACGGGAATCCGCCGATTGGACTTGGATCGGCGCACGGTGGCGATATCGCGAATGCGGGTGCCGATCCGGGCTTCGGCGAGGAAGCGATGATGTTCCATCTGCATGTCGGCGGGCAAGAACGGCGGCAAATTTCCGACGACTTCCTCGGATGTCCAACCGAACATCGCTGCGGCCGCCGCCGACCAAAATCGCACGTGGCCATCGTTACCGATAGCCACAATCGCCATTGGGATTACGGCGATAATATCTTCGAGAATCGCGCCGTTCGCGAGTGCATCCCACGGGATCGACTCGTACGGGATCCGCAGCGTCGGGTCTTCTTGCGCGAGGCGGCGCGGTTGCGGCCAACTGTTCTCGACGGGCGTATCGGACTGGAAGCGCGTTTCGATAATCTCAAGTGGCATCACGAGTTCGTCGGTCCGTTCGCACGGATCGGACGACAAGTCCGCCATGAGGAAATCGATATCGATCGCATCGTCGAGAAAGCGAGTCGTCATGAACGAGAACTCCCGTGGCAGAGAAACCAAATGAATGAAATCGAATAAAACCGTCGGTGCTGTCGCGTAAGTCTCTGACGCCTGGGGTGTCGCTTCGCTCAACCCCAGGCTAATCGCTGGCATCCCTCCGGGATGCTTCGGATCGTCTGTATCCTAACGGGATTTCAGCCATTAGCCCCAGGTCGCGCTTCGCGCACCTGGGGTACGAAGCTTATTCCCCCGACCCCGAACGGGGTCGTAGCGGCATCCTCTGGCGTGGGTGGCACTCTCGCTGTGCCGCACGCCGACGCATTTTCCTCGCTAGCGCGTAGGGCTAACAAGAAACCGTTGATCCGGTTGCGCGGTCGTGTTACGCTGCTTGCGGACTTTCCCGCCGATTGCTGTTCCGAAAGGTTTCCCGAATGTTTCGCCTTCTTGCTATCACGCTGCTGGCTTGTGGTTTCGCAACTGCTGCCTTTGCCGCCGACACGTATCCGTTGCCGCCCGAGGCGACGCCGAAAGAGGGCGTCCCGAAAGGTACGGTGACGAAGGCGACGTGGAAGAGCGAAGTCTTCCCCGGTACGGTGCGCGACTACTGGGTGTACGTGCCGGCACAGTACAAAGCCGATGGCCCACCCGCGTGCGTCATGATCTTTCAGGATGGCGACGGTTACCAAAATCCCAAGGGGCAGTACCGCTCGACGATCGTGATGGACAACCTCATTCACGCTGGCGAGATGCCGGTCACTGTGGGCATTTTCATCAACCCTGGCAACGTGCCTTCTGCCATCGAGAAACAAGCGGGGCGGTCGAACCGAAGCTTTGAGTACGACACGCCGTCACCGCAATATGCGACGTTCCTGGAGAAAGAAATGCTACCCGAGGTTGGAAAGACGCTGAAACTTCGCACCGATGCGGCCGGTCGTGCGCTCTGCGGGATTAGTTCCGGCGGCATCTGTGCCTTCACGGCCGCCTGGGAGCGCCCGGACTTATTCAGCAAGGTGCTTTCGCACGTCGGCAGCTTCACGAACATTCGTGGCGGCGATGTCTATCCGGGCATGATTCGCAAAACCGAACGCAAGCCGATCCGCGTGTTTCTGCAAGATGGCGCGGGCGATTTAGATAACCTGCATGGGCACTGGCCGCAAGCGAACGTGTCGATGGCGTCTGCACTCAAGTTCATGAACTACGACTATCAGTTCGCGTTCGGCGACGGTGGCCACAACGGCCGACACGGCGGCGCGATCCTCCCCGACTCGATGCGTTGGTTGTGGCGCGGCACGAAGTAAACGACGGAGATTCGGGTTGCGTGCGAACCTGCGGTCTGTACCGTGCCTGCCGTCCGATCTCGTCGTGCAAATGGGAATCGCGACAAACTATCGATAGCGCCGCAGTCCGCAATCATTATGTTAAACGTTGTGCAGATGCCATCGATCTACACGCGGTTCGACAAAATTCGCGCGGACGGATTCACGCCACCTCTCGTTCCGTCCGAGGTGTCCCC
>JAYSYI010000010.1:0-2614 GCA_043727665.1 Limnoglobus sp.
TTAAGGGCACCATGTGGGAAATCGACCGCTCCGCCAGTCGCGGACTGATGGCTACGCGGGGGCTTTACGTGTTCGAACACGATACCGCCCTCGGCAACGCCCCCGCCCACGAACTCTTCGAGTTGATCGATGTGCCTGCACTCGGTGCCGACAAAGCTCCACGCAGTTTCAAAGAATACGCCGTCACGGTGGGTCAGCCACCGAAAGGTGTTACCTTCCACCGCTACGTCGGCTAACCCATGCTCCCACTTCCACTTGCCGAAGCGGCGGAGGAATATCCGCCGCTATCGGCCTTGAACGATCTCCTCTTCTGCGCCCGGCGGTGCTTCTTGCATCGCGTCGAGGGCGTTTGGGTCGAGAATGTGCACACTCTTACCGGGTCGCACGATCATCGCCGCGTTCATGCGACGAAAGATAACGATCTCGCAACCGGCCGCACCGCTCGCGGGCTGCGGCTCGTTTCGCACACCCTGAAAGTGCAAGGCGTCGCGGACCTCGTCGAATACGTCGAGGGAGTTCCGCACCCCGTCGAATACAAACGCGGCAAACGTCGCAAATGGGATAACGACGACGTCCAACTTTGTGCTCAGGCGATCTGCCTCGAAGAAATGCTCGGCGTGGTCATCCCCGGCGGGGCGATCTTTCACATTCAGTCGAAACGTCGCCGCGAGGTGCCGTTTACGATGCCTCTTCGCGAGAAAACCCGTAACGCGGCCGCACGGCTACACGCACTCCTGAAACAAACGACCGCACCGATACCCGTCCTGCACGCGAAGTGCAAACAGTGTTCGCTACACGCCATCTGTCTGCCCGAGTTGCTCGCCGCTCCGAAGGCGTACCACAAGGCCGCCGCAGACCTTTTTTCCCATCCCAGCAAGTGAGGATTGATCGTGGAAGTGCAATTGAACACGCTCTTCGTCGTCACACGCGGAGCGTCCGTGCGGCAAGATCACCTCACGCTGAAAGTCATCATCGAGAAGCAAACGAAACTGACGATCCCGATCCATCAACTCGATGGGGTCGCCGTGTTCGGCGGCGTCCACATGACACCGTCCGCAATGGCGCTATGTGCCGAAAACAACGTGGCCGTGTCGTTTATGACCGAATCGGGGCGGCTCTTGGCCCGCGTCGATGCACCCGGTTCCGGCAACGTCCTGCTTCGCCGCGAACAGTTTCGTGCCGCCGATATCGATGCCAAACGCACGGAGATTGCGAAGGCGATCATCGCTGGGAAAATTCACAACTCGCGGAACTTGCTCTTACGCTCCGCTCGCGAAAGCAGCACGTCCACCGACCAAGATCGCCTCGCGGCCGCCGCCGAACGCCTGGGGACCGCCCTTCCCCAACTGCGCGATGCCCCAAATACCGACTCCGCACGCGGTCACGAAGGCGATGCCGCCAGAACCTACTTCGATGTCTTCCCGCACACGATTCGACAAAATCGCGAATCGTTCACACCCAACGGACGAACCCGCCGCCCACCTTTGGATCGCATGAACGCCTTGTTGTCGTTCCTATACGGAATGCTTCGCCACGATTGCGCCGCCGCATTGCAAGCCGCCGGCCTCGATCCCTCAGTGGGATTTTTACACGTTGATCGATCGGGACGACCGGGGTTAGCGCTCGACCTCATGGAAGAATTTCGTCCGCTCATCGCAGACCGTGTTGCCCTCGCGCTCGTGAATCGGCAACAAGTCGACCCCAACGGATTCACGATCCGTGACGGTGGCGGAGTCGAAATGTCGGATGCCACCCGCAGGCGCTTTAATCGCGCCGACGACATCGCCGACCAGACGTGGCGGAGTCGAAATGTCGGATGCCACCCGCAGGACTGTAATTAGTGAGTATCAGAAGCGAAAACGCGACGAAGTGACTCATCCCACACTGGAACAAAAATGCCCCGTCGGCCGCTTGTGGTTCTTGCAAGCACGCATCCTTGCACGAGTAATTCGAGGAGACTTGGCAACCTACGTGCCGTGCGTGTTGAAAAACTAACGGAGAGGATTCGTGCTCATACTCATTGTCTACGACGTCGCAACTAGCGACGATGGCGGTACGAAACGACTGCGTCAAGTGGCCCAGGCGTGCCAAGACTACGGACAACGGGTTCAAAAAAGCGTTTTTGAGTGTACGGTCGGATTGAAGGAGTGGGCCGCTCTGAAAACGCGTTTGCTAGACGTGATGAACCTCGACAAAGATTCGGTTCGGTGTTACTTTCTCGATGCCGATGTCAAAATTGAACATCACGGTGCGGGGGAACCGATCGACTTGGATGGTGCATTGGTCGTATAACATCAAGTATCGCGGACCATAAGTGGTGGCGAAAACAACGGGAGGTTCGCGACACGCTGATAGGCTTGAAAACCTAGGGATTCGCAATGAAGCAACCAGTCGACGGCACAAGGATGACGGAAGTGGTGGGAAGGGTTCGCGAAAGCGAGCACTTAACCGTCGACCAGATCACCATTTGCAAGGACAGCCGATTCTCCCGGGGTAACACCCGGGAGCGGATTGAAACATCGGATCGGAATGCGTCCACACGACCCGGATCGGATTCTCCCGGGGTAACACCCGGGAGCGGATTGAAACCATAAGCGTTTGTTTGAATACAAAC
>JAYSYI010000011.1:0-8010 GCA_043727665.1 Limnoglobus sp.
GTTACGCTGCCCCTCGGTCACCTTCGAGCGGCATTGCTGGCAGATCAGGCCCTTCAGCCCCGCGAGGCCATCGGGCCCGTAACCCTTGACGAGCCGCGAGTATTGCCCGAATACTTCGGGCGGTATTAGCGCGTCTTGCTTCAGAAGTTCCGCATCGCAGCGCTTCTGATCTTCGATCATCCGGTCGAGCCGTTCCTTTGCTTCGAACTGATATTCCTTGAACTCGGCTTGAGCATCAGCCCAGCGTTTTTCGACGTTTGGCAGATCGTTTGTCCGATCTTCGACATCGAGAATTGTCTCGAGAATTGTGTCTTCGAGGATGTTCTTCTTTGCGGTTGCTTGATCGATTTCGGACTTTGTGGCCTGCATTTCCTTCATCGTCGTAACTTCCATCGCGCGGGTGCCCAGTCGCAATAGTTGCTGTTCGATGATTTTCAGCGAACCTTCGTCGTCTTTTTGCTTTAATTTGAGCTTCTTAATCGTGTCGTAAGCCAGTTTGTGGACTTGTTCCTCGTTGGCGAGGTGCGTTTGACGGGCTTTGAGAATGCGGGGGCCACGGTCGATTTCGTCTTTGAGGTCGCGGAGGTGTCGCCGAAGGCGATGGCACTCGCGGAAGACGGTGGTAAGCGATGCGGACATGTCGCAGTTCTCCGAGTATGTGCCGTTAACATATCGGATATCGCCCCAAAACCATTACGGAACGTCGCGAGACTTCGTGACGCAGATCGTTCGGCGATAAATTCATTCGCAACGCGACCACAATTTTATGCTGTTGGCGTAAAAAACGCCTTCGGATTCGGCTCGATCCCGTGAATCGAGTTGCCATGCTTTTCTTTCGAACGAGCGAGGTGCTATCTAAATCTACATAACAAGCGGTTAAAAGAATTTAGCAGCCTCGAACGATGTCCGAACGTAGTCTCGAAACGCTGGTTACCTCGCGAAAGCAATTGTTGCTGTCAGGAGACAGCGCGAATTGCCTGGTGCATATCTACCCGACGAATCAATCGATCGGTCGGCGTTACCCGCTCGGTGTCGATAGGTTGCGGCTGGGTCGTGGCGACGATAACGACATCAGGATTCACGATAACTCTGTATCGCGCCGCCATGCGGTAATCGAACCCGATAGCGATGGCTACCTCGTGCTAGATCTCGGCAGCACGAACGGCACATTCGTCAACGATCAGCAAGTGAGCACGCCGACAGTGTTGCGGGACGGTAATTTCCTGCGAGTGGGTAACTGCATTTACAAGTTCCTCACCGGCGGGAACATCGAAGCCGATTACCACGAGGAAATTTATCGGCTCACCATCACCGATGGTTTGACGAACATTAATAACCATCGCTTCCTCATCGACTTCCTAGACCGCGAATTGGCCCGTTCGATCCGCCACGAACGCCCGCTCTCAGTGCTGATGCTCGACCTCGACCACTTCAAACAGGTCAACGATAAACACGGGCACTTGTGCGGTGACCACGTGTTACGCGAATTCAGCCACCGGTTGAAATCGTTCGTTCGCCGCGAAGATTTGTTCGCTCGGTACGGCGGTGAAGAATTCGCAATGGTTCTCGTGGAAACGAACAGCAACGAAGCCGGTACCGCCGCCGAACGGGTGCGTGCCGCCGTGGCGAATCAGCCGTTTCGATACGAAGGAAACGTGTTAAACCGCACCGTCAGTATCGGCGTGACGACGACAATCGGCGGCGAAGGCGAACTGACGCCCGCCGAGATCCTGAAACGCGCCGACGTCAATTTGTACAAAGCCAAACACGCCGGTCGCAATCGCGTCGTCAGTTCGTAATCCGTTAAATATCCCAGACGCCGGGCTTCTTCGGCTTCGGCACTTTCTTCTTCGATTTGATCCGTTGCGACGGGGCTTTGTTCACGATGTTATCGCGGCGCGGCTCAGATCGCTTTTCGCTCGGTTCGGCAGGTTCTTCTTTCACGACGGCAACTTTGACTTTGACGCGTGCCGGTTTGGCCTTCTCGCGGCCGGGTGGCGGCGGGAACTCATCGGGTTCGATTTCGCCGCTGAAGTCTGGGATCGGGTTGCCATCGAGGTCGACGGCCAGATCTTCCACTTCGCCGGGTTTGCCACGAATCTTCCCGCCTTCGTTTTTCGCACGGTAGATCATTTTGATCGGGACTTCGCCGAACGGGCTGGTGTCGCGCAACACTTTCGTCAGGTACTTCGTGTAGGTGTTGTCGAACAGTTCCGGGCCGTTCGTGACCATCGCGATAGTCGGTGGGAACACCGCCACTTGGGCCGCGTAATAGACCTTCGCCACGCGGTTGAACCGCACGGGGGGCACGTTCATCGCGAATGCGTTCTTCAGGATGCGGTTGAGTTCGCCGGTACCCAGCCGCTGCCCGGCTTGCTTGTAAAGTTGTTGCGCGAGGTTTAACAACCGAATCGTGTTCTTGCCTTGTTTCGCCGTCACGAACGCGATTGGCACGTGATCGAGCATCGGGAAGACATCGCGAAGGTACTTCGCCATCTTCTCGGTTTCCATCGCGTGCATCACCAAATCCCACTTATTCACGACGAAGATCGCGGGCTTATGATTTTCGATGATGTACTCGGCGAGTTGCTTATCGACGCGGCCCACCCGCGTGCGGGCATCGAAGAAGTGCAGCACGACGTCCGCGCGCCGAATCGAACGCTCGGCACGGTGTAAACTGTAAAATTCGACGTTGCCGGACATACTGCTTTTCTTGCGAACCCCGGCCGTGTCGATCGCGATGAACGTCTTACCGTCGCGCTCGAAACGCACATCGATACTATCGCGCGTGGTGCCCGCCACTTCGGACACAATCACGCGCTCTTCTTCCGCGAGGCTGTTGATGAACGTGCTTTTCCCTACGTTCCGCCGTCCGACGATTGCGAGTTTCAGTTCGACGCTATCCGGAGCCTCACCGGTATCAACTGGGAGCTTGTCAATGATCGCGTAAATCAGGTCTTCTTTACCGCGACGGCTGTTCGCGCTGACGAGTAGTGGCGGGCCATAACCGAGGCGGTAGAGTTCGGTGGCGGCGTTGTCGAGATTCGAATCGTCGGCTTTGTTCGCGACGAAAATCACTGGCCGACCAATCGACCGCAACCGTTCGGCCACGGTCTGATCGAGTGGCGTCACCCCGACGCGAATATCGACGAGGAACAACACGACCGCTGCGGTTTCGATCGCGTTTTGAATCTGGCGCTCGACATCTTCGGTCAGATTGTCGATGTCCTGAATGCCCATACCGCCGGTGTCGACGAGTTCGAAATGGCGTCCTTCGTATTCGAGCAGCGTCGAAACGCGATCGCGTGTGACTCCCGCAATCGGGTCGACGATGCTGATCCGCCGATTCGCGAGAGTATTGAATAGCGACGATTTGCCGACGTTCGGGCGGCCGACGATGGCGACAATTGGCAGTGGCATGGTTCCGTCTCTTCAAGTCGTGGTCGAGTTGGCAAATCGGCAACCATTCCGTCGTCGCGCGTAGCCATTCTTCGTTAGGAGTTAGACTCCAATTCGTTTAGTATATTAAGAACTTGAAAAAAGGTTAAAGTATGGCACGATGCGACGAAGGCTATCGCTGTACGATCTGCGGTCTGGACGTCGAAGCCGTCACCGATTCGGACCTGTATCTGCGCTACATTTTGGGCGAAGTCCCGCTCGAAGCGCTGCATCTTCAGCCCGAGTGCCACGTTCGCTGCAACCCGGCACTCTCGCAATATATCTCTGGCGAATCGTGGTCAACGGTCACTTGCACCGGTGCGTTCGCCAAGTCGAATTTCGACGCTTCATTTGTCGCCGAGGAAACATCGCGAATTAGCCGTGCGTGGCGGCGACTGCAATCCCTTCCGACACTCGGATTGTCGTTGCCGGAATATCCCCTGAGTGTCACGCCGGAGAGCAATCCGTCACTTCCCGGGGCGTAACGAACTGGCCATTTGCACGAGACGCCGATCCCAAAACAGACGCTCGTCCCATGCACAATATGCGTGGACACCGATGACTTTCGGCTTCGCGCTGCCGTTCTCTTTCACGTCCATCGTGATTGCAGAAATCACGACGAGCTTCGCGGTGTTCGCCTCACCGCGATCGACTTTGAACCGCATCGTTTCGATGCCCTTCTGCTCACCGGCGGCCGGCGGGTCGCCGAGTAACGGCATCGTGTTAACATCGAGCCACTTCTTCATGTCCAGGACTTTGTCGTAATGCGAAACAAGGTACTGTTTGAGCGTGCCGATCGCGTCGTTGCCGTTCGGTTCGAGAATCAGCACGGCAAGACGGGCACTCGGCTTCACGTCCCGCTTTTGCTTGAGTTTGAAATCAGCGGCGATGAGCAAGTCGGCCGCTTTCGGGTCTTCGTCTTTCGGGTCGAGTTTCTTCCACCAGCGATCCCCATCGTCGATCCGATAGTCCGCTTCTTCGCCCGCGAATAACTGCGAGGCGGCGGTCGTTTCTTTCCAGTCTTCGCGGAATTCGAGTATCCGCATCCGCTCGCGCACCGTTTCGAAGTCCTTCGCCAACTTGGCCGCTTGTTGCTCGCTGGCCCAGCCAAAAAACCAGTAGCCGATACCTTTGTAGCTGATCGCGTAGGCTTCCCCGGCCATCACCGATTTGTCGGCTTTCGAAGTGCCGCGAAACGTGTACTTGATTGCGGGTTGCTTCGCCCACGTCGCTTTTTCTTCTTCGTGCGCATCGAGATCGTCGAAGACGCGACCGAGCCGATCGACGATGCCATCGCGTAAATCGACCGGTTGCGGGGATCGCGTTTTGAAGTCGGTCACTTGGAACGCGATACTGCCATCGGAGTCTTTATGCCGAAATCCGAGCAGGTTCGCATTGATGATACGCCTCGGTTCGTCGTCTTGGTCCCAATCGGTTTCGGGGGCTTTGTAGGCGATGTTGACATCGCGGAAAATCTTCTCGCCGCCCGTACCCGTTCCCCCGCTTTGGCTTTGGAACAACAACACGCCGACGCCGATTGCGGTCGCGACAACGGCGATGATGCCGAGCAACGGCAACCACGGGAACGACTCGCCCGCCTTCGATTTTGGACGCGTACCCGTGCGCGCTTTTTTGTAAGCGGGCGACTCGGTTTGCGTCGGCGTTGGCGCCGGGATGGCGAGATCAGTTTCGAAGTACTCTGGCGGGGCAGGCGGGAGCGGTTCGGGCGCTTGTGGCGGCGGAATCCTAGCGGTCGGCCCGAGTGTGAACCGCATCCCGCATCGCGGGCACGTCAGGACGGCACCGGCCGGAACTTGCGAAGGGTCAAACAGAAACGGGCAACTCGGATTCGGACACTTCAGGGAATTTGTCATCAGGGGGCGCACTCGTGCGGAGCGTTGGCCGTATAGGGCTTAAAGCAAGTATATGGCGAGAACCGCGAAGCGGTTGGAAATGTTCGCGGCGGTGGGTAGCATCTGACGTTTAGCCGCTCCGCGTGAACTTTGCGGAGCGAAGCGCGGAGTCGGAACTCTCACAGCCATCATTAGACACATCGATCCACTCGTTATGCGCCGCCGAACGCGAGTTTCGAATTGCCAAGATCCGGCGTAGGCGTTTCGGAGGACGTTTTCCCTGTAGTGTTTTCTTGGTTTGGTGTGCCTTTGCGCAATAGCTGATTGACCATTTCGCGATCAATTTCTTCGAGTTCGAGCAGCTTATTTGCCAGAAGATCGAGGTCTTCGCGGTTCTTCAGAATCAAGTTCGTGGCGCGGGATTCGGTTTCGAAGAGGATTCGCTGAATCTCTTCGTCGATGATGCGGGCGGTACCTTCACTGAAGTCGCGAGACTCGGCGATTTCTTTGCCGAGGAACACGTGTTCTTCGCCGGCACGGTACGAAACGGGACCGAGCTTATCGCTCATGCCGAACTGCGTGACCATCATTCGCGCGATCCGCGTTGCGTGCTTCAAATCGCCGATCGCTCCGCTCATCGGTTCGCCGAACACGAGCCGATCCGCAGCGCGACCGCCCATTGCCACGACGAGTTCGGCCATCAGTTCGCTGAGCGAATGATCGACGCGATCTTCATCGGGTTGGAACATCGTAAAGCCACCCGCCCTGCCACGCGGAACAATCGACACTCGCTCGATGGGTGCCGCTTTGGGTTCGAGCCACGCACACAGTGCGTGACCCGCTTCGTGGTAAGCCGTACGCTTCTTTTCCTGATCTCCGAATGCTTCTTCGCGTTTCGCACCGAGCCGTACGCGGTCGGCGGCCTGGTCGAAGTCGTCCTGTTCGATTTTGTTTTTGCCGTTGCGGGTCGCAACGAGTGCGGCCTCGTTACACAGGTTTCGTAAGTCCGCGCCGCTCATGCCGATCATGGATCGCGCGATGCGTTCGAGATCGACGGTATCCGCAACCGGCTTGTTGCGAATGTGAACTTTCAAAACTGCCAGCCGCCCCTGCCAGGTCGGGCGATTGATCGTCACGTGACGATCGAAACGACCCGGCCGCAGTAGGGCGGAATCGAGCACGTCGGGGCGGTTCGTCGCCGCCAGGACGATTACCGTTTCGGTCGGTTGGAAGCCATCCATCTCGCTGAGGATTTGGTTGAGCGTTTGCTCGCGTTCATCGGATCCACCGCCCACACCCGCACCGCGCATCCGACCCACGGCGTCGATTTCGTCGATAAAGATCACGCACGGCGAGTTTTCCTTCGCCGTTTTGAACAAATCGCGAACGCGGCTGGCCCCGACGCCGACGAACATCTGAATGAACTCAGATCCGTTAATGTTAAAGAATGGCACGTTGGCTTCACCCGCAACGGCCTTTGCCAGAAGCGTTTTGCCGGTGCCGGGTGGTCCAACGAGTAGCACGCCCTTCGGTACTTGCGCACCGAGCCGCGTGAATTTATCGGGGCTTTTCAGGAAATCGACGACTTCTTGAAGTTCGCGTTTCGCGTTATCCATTCCTGCGACATCTTCGAAAGTCGTGCGGGCTTTGCCCTTTTCGTAACGTCGGGCGGGGCTGCGGATGTAGTTGTTCAAGAAGCCGCTGCCACCGGGTTCGCGGATGCGTGGGAGTACGTAAAACACGAAGAACAACACGAATACAACCAGCGGCAAGAATGCCCAGAGTAGCGGCCCGATATACGACAATTGTTCTTCGTCTTTCGAGATGCGTACGCGCTCGGTCGTATCGCTCGGATTGGCTTTTTTCAGTTCAGCGCGATGTTTCTCATCGGCGTCTTCGATCAGTTTGACGAGCCGATATTGATCGTCGGTTTGGAGTAGCACGAACGAAAACTGGCCACCGGTCAGCCGCATTGCTTTCGCCATCTCGTTCGTCGGATCGCGAACTTCGCCAACGGCCCGTTCGGTGCCAATCAACTTCAGGACTTTGATCTGCCCGGCATCGACGAGTTGATAGAACTCCGAAACGGAAATCCGGTTCGGAGAGTTGAACACGAGCAAGCAGACGACGATCGAAACCAGCAAGATCGCCGCCGCCCACCCACCGGGTACGAGCGGGTTTAACCGTTTCGTCGGCACCGGCTTTTGCGCCGGGTTCGATGTCGATGAGTCGGGTGGTGCAGGATCATTCGCGGCCATTCGAGAAAGCCTCAGAGTCAGAATCGGCGTGCGATGCGAGCGAAAGCAGTACTTACATAGTAGGCGGCGGCGCATCCGGAGTTACGGGTGTCCCATCGGCGGGATTCGCTTCCGGTGCTTTCGTATCGCCCGGCTTCACGTCCGGCTCGGTGCGATTCGTGAAGAACGCAGACAGTTCGGCAAAGGTGTTCAGCGCGGCTTTGCCTGCTTTCTTCTCGTCGGTCAGCTTAACGGGCGCACGGGGCTTGGCTGGTTTGCGTGGCGGCAACGTCGCGGCAGGTACGGTGGGTTGCGGAATGTTTCGCGCACCTGCATTTGCCGGGAATTGCGGTCGGGGGGCCTGCCCACCACCTTGCCGCGGTGCGGGGAAACGACGTCCGCCATCGCCTGGCGGTACCTGCCGTGCGCCTTGTGGCGGTCCACCCGGTCCGCGTCGGTCGCCTTGCGGCGGCCCTTGACCC
>JAYSYI010000012.1:0-2599 GCA_043727665.1 Limnoglobus sp.
ATTAATGCCAGTACATCACCAGTTTTCACCGTATCGCCGAGGTGCTTGAATACGCGCCATACCGAACCGGGCGAACGGCTCGAAAGGTGTGCCACCTTCGTTTGGTCGTAACCGATCTCGCCGGGTGCGGCAACGAATTCGAGCGCGGGTGCCAGCCAAACGGGTTCGACAGCGATCCCCGCTTTCTCGACGGTGGCCGCATCGGCGAACTGGATGCGTCGCAGGTGCGTTTTGCAGATCGGGTTGTTTTCCGGTCGCGGTGCGAAATCGAGGCCACGCTTCGCACGAGCCAAGTCGCTGGCCGAAACCATCGCCGGTTCCAGCGTTTGCGCGAGCGACGGGTTACACAATACGCATTCCGGGTTGCCGTGAATTTTGCACCAACCGACCGCTTTCGGCTTCGACGCAAGCTCCGGTTTGCACTCGATGCAGATCGACTCCGGGACGCTGTGTTCCTTGCACCAATCGTCCGCCTCTTCGATTTCGCCATTGAGTGCAGAGAACTTCGGTAGTTTCCACTCGTTGTGATGGCCCCACCACCCGATCAGAGTGGCACACCCGAGCACGACAAGCGTGGGGATCGTCGACAAGATTGCCATTACGAAACGCTTCAAACGACCGGCGCGCGGAGTTTCAAACATTGGCTTTGCCTTCGAGCAAGTAGATGATGGGAACGTACCGATTGTCGCAAATGGAGTGATCGACTAGAGAATCAGCGCGCAGTGCTGCAAAAACAGCGAATTCGAAGTGATCGTTGGCGTGATGTGGAGAAGCGTGACGGGATCTTGCGCAACGGGCAGTAGTAATTCCAGAACAGAAACAGAGAATAAAACGACTGGAAATTGCACGTCGTTTTGCGGGACGGTCGTTGGGATACGGGCGGTACAATGGCACTCAGAATCAGCGGAGGAAATCGCCGTTTCATCAGATGGTGCGTCTAACGAATGCTCGGTTTGTAGGCCGCAAATTGAGAGCAGTTGGCACGTACACACACTTGGCGGCCACAGCATTGGCAGGCACGCAATCATCGCCAACATCAGAAATCGAGTTCGCCACGAATACGACATGTAAACACCTTACGCGCATCGTCGCGTTCGGGCAACGTGTCAGTTCGTTTGGGCGGGCCATTGATCTTCAAGCATGAAGCCAGCAATCTCGCTCCCGGCTTGCCACATCTCACCGAGCGAACGCACGTATTCTAGCCGCGTTTCGGCCAATACTCGCTGGGCTTGCAGCACGCGCAGGTATTCGAACTGCCCGCCTTGGTACGCTTTCAACGACAGCCGATAGCTTTCCTCCGCCTTTGGAATAATCGCGGCCCGATACTTTTCCGCACGCTTCTGTGCGCTGATGTACGTGACAAACGACGTCGATAGCCGCGTCACGAGATCGTTTTGCACGCGAACGACACCGTTGATCGACTCGCTGAGTTGCGCCTTTGCCGCGAAGATGTTCCCTTGGTTCTTGTTCCACGTCGGTAACGGCAAACTCGCGGAGATCACCCAGTCGTTCGATTTGTTCTGATTTTGGCGTACGTAACCGGAACTGATCGTCACGTTCGGTCTCGGTTCGACGATGGCCCGTTGCAGCACGAGTTGTGCGCGATCGACGCCAATCTGTGCGGAGCGAACCTCCGGGTGAACGCTGAGAACGTAGGCTTTGACCTTTTCGAGATCGTACTCTGGCAGTGGCAGTTCGAGATCGCCGCTCACGCGGGTTTCGGGCAGATCGGGCTGGCCGACGCTCGCGGCGAGTTTGCGGAAAGTTGCGGGGAGTGCGCGATTCGTGGCCTCAAATTCCGCACGGAACCGCTCCTGATCCACCTCCAACTGCACGACATCGAGCGTGCTGCCTTCCTTCGCCTTCAAAAGTTTGTTCGCGTTATCGACCGACTTCTCGGCTAGCGTAATCAACTCGCGTAAAATCTCCGCACGCTTCTGTAACAGCAGCACCGCGTAGTAACTTTGGCGAACATCGGTGAAAAGCCGGTATCGCTCCGCAACGGTGTTGAGCGTGGCTTGATCGACTTCCTTCATTGCGACGGCTTTCGACAAACCGAGTTTGTTTGCGGTAACGATTTCCTGGCTGAATTGCGGTGCTGTCCAGATACCCCCCGGCCCCGTGCGGTCGCCGAGTTCATCGCCGGTGATGCTAAACGTCGGGTTCGGGTACAACCCCGCCTGTATCGCACGCCCCCGTGCCGATTCGACTGCCCATGCGACTTGCGCTAGCCGCGGATTGCGTTCGACCGTCAACGATATCAGTTCCGGGAGTGTAAGGATCGGCCCCGATGTCGCTGCCACCAATTCGATTGGCTTCGCTTCTTCGGTACGAATGACATCCTTAAGTACCGCTTTCGCCGCGATCGGCAGACTTGGCCGCACCGCCATCTGCGGCGACGCACACCCGCTGAGCATCAGTGCGGGAACCCATTTCAGGTATTTTCGGATGGCTGGAGTCTGCATGTCGCAAACATCGTCAAATCGCGTCGCCAGACGTGACGGATTCGGTGTAATCTGAACAATCGGACTTGATCCGCCGCCGCTTTGCGGGTATCCGCCGTCGTCGCTTAAGCGAATGTGCGTTTACGGGGGGAATC
>JAYSYI010000013.1:0-7985 GCA_043727665.1 Limnoglobus sp.
AAGCGTGGCATGGCCATCGCGAATGCGAGAGCCGGAGACAAAGCCCCCGATGCGGGTGGCGGGGACGGTGGCGACAAAGGCCCCGACCTGAGTAAGGTAGCGGCCCGCAAGAACCTCAACGAGACCGCGTTCTTCTTCCCGCACTTAATATCGGATGATAGTGGCACTGTGAAGCTCGAGTTCACGATGCCCGAGGCACTTACCAAGTGGAAGTTCATGGGCTTCGTACACGATAAAGAGTTGAAGAGTGGCTACCTACAAGATGAAGTGATTACTGCAAAAGACTTGATGGTGCAACCGAACCCGCCGCGGTTCTTGCGCGAAGGCGACATCCTCGAATTCAGCGTGAAAGTCAGCAACCAATCGCCGACGAAACAAGTCGGAAAAGTGCGACTGAACCTCAACGACGCCCGCACCGCTGCCGCGATCGACGCCGCGATGGGCAATACAACCGGCGATCAGGCGTTCGATATTCCTGCGGGGGAATCGCGCAGTTTTTACTGGAAACTTAGCGTTCCCGATGGCCAGGGCGCAATCACGTACAAGGCTGTCGGCGGCACCGACCGCCTGAGCGATGGCGAAGAAGGGATGCTGCCCGTGCTCTCGAAACGCATCCTCGTGACAGAATCGATGCCACTGCCGATACGCGGCAAGACGACGAAGACATTCGACTTCGCGAAGTTGCTCAACTCCGGAAAATCGGACACGCTGAAGCACCAATCGCTAACGGTGCAAATGACCTCGCAACCGGCATGGTACGCAGTGATGGCATTACCATACTTGATGGAGTACCAACATGAATGCAGCGAACAAACCTTCAACCGTCTGTATGCTAATGCCCTCGCACGGCACATCGCCAATAGCGACCCGAAAATTCGACGCATTTTCGATCAATGGAAGAACACGCCCGCACTCGATTCGCCATTGACGAAGAACCAAGACGTGAAAGCGGTGATGCTCGAAGAGACGCCGTGGCTGCGCGATGCGAACAAGGAATCGGAGGCGCGCCGCAACGTCGGCATCTTGTTCGACGAGAACCGCCTCAACGACGAAACCACGCGATTGATGCAGAAACTTGCGGACATGCAGAACCAAGATGGCACGTGGCCGTGGTTCCCCGGCGGTCCGAAGAACGACTATCTGACGCTATACATCGTCACGGGGTTCGGACGAATGCGGCACCTCGGCGTGAAGGTCGAGGCCGCCATCGCGGTCAAGGCGATCACCCGCCTCGATGCCTGGATGGACGAGCAGTACAGGGAGATCCTAAAACACCCGAAGCCCGAAGACAACCACCTCAGTAGCACGGCGGCACTGTACCTCTATGGCCGTAGCTTCTTTTTGAAGGACAAACCGATCGCGCCGGAACATCAGGCGGCATCGGAATACTGGCAACGCCAAGCCCGCAACCACTGGCTGAAACTCGCGAACCGCCAATCGCAGGCGCACATTGCCATCGGCTTGAAGCGATTCGGCGACAAGGACACGCCGAAGGGCATCCTCGCATCGATCAAGGAACGCTCGGTTTCCAACGAGGAAATGGGCATGTTCTGGCGCGACACCGAGCTTTCTTACTGGTGGTATCACGCGCCGATCGAAACCCAAGCGGTGATGATCGAAGCATTCGACGAAGTCATGAACGACGCGACCGCTGTCGAAGATTGCAAGGTGTGGTTACTGAAACAAAAACAAACGCAGAACTGGAAAACCACGAAGGCAACCGCCGACGCTGTGTATGGATTATTGCTACGCGGCGACAATTTGTTGAAGTCCGATTCACTCGTCGAAGTGACCGTGGGTGATATGCCGATCCAGCCAGAAAATGTAGAGGCAGGCACGGGGTTCTACGAGCAGAAACTGATACGCGGCGAGGTGAAACCCGAGTTCGGCAAAGTGACGGTCAAGAAGACCGATGCGGGCGTCAGTTGGGGCAGTGTTCACTGGCAGTATCTCGAAGACATCAGCAAGGTGACGCCGCACGAAGGCACGCCATTAAAACTGGAAAAGAAGCTATTCAAGCGAACATTCACGAAGAAAGGCCCCGTGCTGGAACCGGTGGCAGGGCCGGTTGAAATCGGCGACGAGATCGTTTGCCGCATCGTGCTACGCACCGACCGCGACATGGAATACGTCCACCTGAAGGACCATCGCGGCAGCGGCACCGAACCGGTGAGCGTGCTCAGTAGCTACAAGTTTCAGGACGGCCTGTACTATTACGAAAGCACGAAGGATACCGCATCGCACTTCTTCATCGACTACTTGCCGAAGGGCGTGTATGTATTCGAGTATGCGGTACGAGTACAACACAAAGGCAAATACCCCACAGGCCTCGCGAACATCCAGTGCATGTACGCACCAGAGTTCAACAGCCACAGCGAGAGTATTATGCTGGAAGTGAAGTAACTCGAAGAAAGCCCAGGGACGATTATCCCTGGGCTTTTAACGTGAGATATCACACCACTGGCTGATCGCGGTAGGGTTTGTTTTCGCGGTATTGTGCCAGGCGCTCTTCGTACTCGGGGCGTTCGTCGGGGGGGACCATTTCGATCACTTTTTGTTGCCATTTAATTGCATCTTCGAAACGGCCGGCTTCGGCATAGGCGGCGGCGAGCGTGTCGAGGAAGCCGGAGAAACCGTAGTCGGTCGCCTCGCAGGCGCGGTTCGCTTCGTTGATCGCTTTCGTGCCGTCGCGGAGTTCGTCGTTCGGGCAGGTGGCATGAATCCACGCGAGGTAATTGAGCGTACTTTCGTCGTTGGGGTCGATTTCGTGCGACTTCAAATGGTCGGCAAGCGCGGCCGCATAATCGCCGATTGCGTAGTGTGCCGAGGCACGCAGGTTGTAGGCCGAATCGAAGTTTTCGCGGATCGCGATTGCTTGCGTCGTGTCTTCGAGCACGGCGGGCCAGTTGGTCATGCGGCGGTGCGCGAGTGCCCGAGAGAAGTACGCCCGCGCACTCTTCGGATTGCGTTCGAGTGCCGTGTTGTAATCGAGGATCGCGCGCTCGGGGTCGAGCAATTCCATGTGGGCGTAGCCGCGCTGAATGTACCCGGCAGGGTCGCTTGGGTTCATCTCAATCGACTTTGTAAAATCTTCGATCGCTTCTTCCCACTTTTTCGCGCGACCGTACGATAGGCCGCGATTGAACACGGGGCCGCTGTCGTTCGGATCGAGCCGTATCGCCTGTGTGAAGTCGGCGATCGCCTTAGCACTCTGGTTCATCTCGGCATACGCGACGCCACGCATGTTGAACGCGCGGCCATCGTTGGGATCGAACCGCAGCACCCAGGTAAAATCGGCAACGGCGCTCGCGTGGTTCCCCGCTTCGACGTGCATCCGCGCACGGTGCCAATAGGCTTCGGTCGATTGGCTGTTGAGGCGAAGGGCCGTGCTGAGATCGGTGAGTGCATCGTCGCTGCGGTCGAGCCGTTCGTAGCTGAGTGCGCGATAAATGTACGAGCGGCCATGTTGCGGTTTTAACTGAATTGCGGCGGTGTAATCTTCGATGGCTTTCTCGTGTTCGCTCTGCCCGGAGTGCGCATTGCCGCGGTTGAAATGCACACGGAACGACTTCGGTTCGAGTTCGAGCGCCTGTGCGTAATCGGCGAGCGCGAGTTCGTAATTTCCCTTGCGGCTGTGGGCGGCGGCGCGGCCGTTCAATGGGTCGGTGTCCTGGTCGTCGAGTTCGATGGCGCGCGTGTAATCGAGAATGGCGGCGTCGAAGTCATTGCGTTCGATATGCGATGAGGCGCGATTGTGGAACGCGGCGGCGTAGTCGGGCTTGAGGTCGATGGCACGGGAAAAGTCGGCGGTGGCGTCGTCCGATTGCCCGCAGGCCGCGTGGGCATTCCCGCGTAGGTAGTATAACTCCGCGTCGGTCGGTTGGAGGTCAATTGCCCCGGTAAAGGCTTCGATCGCCTTCGCAAATTCCGCGCGGCGAACGTAAGTGTGGCCGCGTTTGGTGAGTGTGGCGGCATCGGGCGAAGGCATTTCCATACGCCGATTATACGCACCGCACGATCAAAACCGAGACGAGAATCGTCTCACGGATGATTACCCCACGAACACACCACCGGCGAAGTCGACTTCGAACGCGGCGATGTTCACGAACTCGGTCGGTTGGGCATTGGGTGTCAGGTCTGCGCCGCGGTAAACGATGACGCGGGCGGCCGTTCCCGGCGCAGTGCCGACGATGAGATCGTCCGCCGCGCTCCCCGCAACCGGACGGGATGACACGCGGACGCCGCCGCGCGATTCGGGGTCGCCGGCAAAGAAGTTCGCGAGGAACGTTTGCGCGTTGGATGTCGTCAGATTGGCTCCGTTGAAGGCGATCACGCGCGGCCCGCCGCCGGGGCCGGCACCGGTAATCAGGTCGTCGCGGCCATCGCCGTTGAGGTCGCCCAAACCGACAAATGCGCCGTTCCGCAACGTGTCTTCGAACGCGAAGAAGTCGGCGAAAACCTTCGTCGGCGTGCCACTCATGAGAGATCGTCCGTCGAAACCCGCGACGCGGGGACCGCCACCGAACCCCGCGGCCACGATTAAGTCGATGCGACCGTCGGCGTTGACATCGCCGGTTGCGATTCGTGCCCCGCCGCGGAAATCCGGATCTTCGATGCCGAAGAAATCGGCGATCACTCGATCGAAGTTTCCGCTACGGAACACCCGCACGCGCGGGCCGCCGCCTTCATCGGGCGAGATGATGAGATCGGCCACGCCATCGCCATCAATGTCTCCGGCAGCAAGGAATATTCCACCGGTGAACGTCGATTCGAACACCAGTGCCGAACCGAGAATGGCTGCCGTTTTGCCGTCGTAAATCACGACGCGCGGCTCGGCGCCGGGGCCGGAGCCGGCGATGGCTTCCGCGATACCATCGCCGTTTAAGTCGCCGCTCGTCACGCGGGTTTGACTTCCGAAAGCGGTGGGTAACTGCGACAAATCGTAAGTTGAAATCGTTTCGCCCGTCGTGGGGTTAATCGCACGAATCGACGCGGTACGGCCGGGACCGCTGCCGATCAGCACCGGTGCAATCGGCGGTGGTGGCGGTGACACAACGACCGGAGGAACGATGACGGGAGGAACGACGGGAGGGACGATGACGGGAGGAACGATGACGGGAGGAACGACGGGAAGGACGATGCTAATGGCTTCGTTGGTATAGATCGCTTCGTATCGCCCACCGCCTGCCGGGGTCGAGATCGTTCGAATGCGATTCGTGTTGCCGTCCGACCATTTGCTGAACGCGAGTCGATCTGTGCCAGACTCGAAGGTAAGTGGAGCGCCGATTTCGCGAAGGATGCCGACGACACCGACGAAGATCGAGGGGGCTATCACTGGCTGACCATCGAGTGTCAGTGGTACGCCAACGGGCTGGCTGGTGAGTATTACGGAGGAGGTTTGCGGCTGCACATCGCGCGTGGCCGTCACGACGTTGCCGAAGGAATCGACGACTTTCAGCGTGATGCGATAAAAGACGTCTGGGAGGGTGTACGGCGTCGTCGTTTCAATTGTGAAGGTGCCCGCCTTCAACCCGGTCGTTTCGAGAATCACCGGTCGAACGGCCGCTCCGGTAAAGTAATCGACGCGCCACGTGAACGCCGAGCCGCCGAGCACGCCATCTTCGGAGTCCGTGGCGCTACCGGAATATGCGATCGTCGTGCCCGCTGCCACCGTGGTGCCAACTGTCGGTGTGATAATGGAAATTGTCGGTACGAGATTGGTCGTGACGGTCAGAGTCGCCGAACGACTCGTCGCGCTGCCGGTGCTGTTCGTGGCGACCGAACGAAAGGTATCGCGATTGTTCGCGAGTGCGGGATTCGTCAGCGTGTACGTTGCCGATGTCGCACCGGGGATGTCGACGCCATTCCGCTGCCACTGGTATGTCGGTGCCGGCGTTCCGACAGCGACTGACACGAACGTGACGGATTCGGTCGGTCGGGTAATCGCATCGAGCGGATGCGTCGCAAATTCCGGGCTGAACACGCGGCTGATGCGGTAGATTTTCCCTTCGCCCGCTCCGGCACTAAAGCCGAGATCGAGGACGAGCAAGTCGCCGGCGCGCGTCGTATCGAGATCGACGATGCGGAAATTTGTCAAATCGCTGGCAAACAGCGTCGAAGTGTTGGTGGCTTCGTCGTATCTGCGAATCCAGCCATTCACGTAGTCGGCGTAGAAATAATCGCCCACGTACTCCGAGGGGAAACTCGCCTTCGTCGGGTTGTAGAACGTCCCGCCCGCAATCGCGAAGCCCGCGTTCGTACCGCCCCCGTGCGGATAGCTCAGCGTCGGGGGAGTGAAATCGGGAAATTGCGCGGTGTTGAAATTTCCTTCGGTCAAAGGCCAGCCATAGTCGCGCCCGAGGGCGAGATCGTTGATTTCTTCAAACGCATTTTGGCCGACATCGTTGATGAGCGTACGACCCGTTAACGGCTGCACGTCGAATGTGAACGGATTTCGCAGCCCCATCGCGTAAATGGCACGGTACTTTCCAGCGGTAGTCTGGCCACCTAAACCATCGAAGCTGACCGGATTATCGATCGGAATCGTGCCATCGGCGTTGTAGCGAAGGATCTTGCCGAAGTGGCTCGTCAGCGAATGCGCCGAAGCCGACGAAGTGTTGTCGCCGACGGCCACATAGAGTTTGCCATCGATACCGAAGTGCAACGCTCCGCCATTGTGGTGCGAGTCCCCCAGCGGATCGAGATCTTGCAGCACGAATTCGGTGTTCGGACTGATCGTATTTCCTACCATCGTGAAGCGACTGATCCGGTTGTTTGCATTCCCCGTCGGCGTCGTGGCCGGCACGGTGTAATACACGTAAACAAAGTGATTATTTGCAAAGTTGGGGTCGATGGTAATGCCGAGCAGGCCACGCTCGCTTTCCGTTTCAACGTTCAACTTGAGCGCAGGCGCGGCCACCAACGTGCCGTCCAGTTGAACGACGCGGATGGCACCGCCTTTTTCGGTCACGAACAGTCGCCCATCCGGCGATTCTTGCAACGCGGTCGGGAGCGTGAGATTTCCTGTTACGAGAGACAATCCAAAGCCATCGGGAAGCGAGGCGGGAGTGGTTCGGTCTTCGAGCGATTCGACGAGCAGGCGATAGATACGCACGATGATGTTCCACAGGTGGGATGTTTCGAGCTTGGTTGATAATATTAGACGATCTGTGAAGTTAGAGGGATTGAGTAATCTATTCGCGTCGTGATACCCCGCAGCTACATCGCTAAAATCGATTCAATTTGCACCTCCGCGCCAACCGGGATACGGCACGACATCTGGGTCTAATTCGCCCACGGTCGGGGAGGGGGTGGCCTGTCTTTACTAGGTGGGTGTTTTGGTAACGGTGGGCGTTGACGAGGAGGAAATACAGGCCGACCCTCGGCGTCGAGCCACGGTTCGCCGGGTCGATACCCTTCCCTATCTTCAGGCGGTGGAAAATTGGGTTTCGTACCAGATGTCAGCCAGTAGACCGACCCGGCCGCCAGGCTGGCACCGACTGCGAATGCCAGAATCATCTTGCGATGGCTCACATTTGCCGGCTTTGGCTTCGGTTTCTCTACCGTTTGCAGTATGACTTCGGTCGTTTCGGTATCGTCGATCACTTCATATCCGGGGTCATAGTCCCCAGCGACAAGACCGGGATCTACCGCTTCGGCTTCCCGTTTCGGAATGGCATCGCTGCTGATGCGAATGTCGGCTTGCGCGGTTAGGATCGCCGTATTCGCGACACGGTCGCCAGTGTTGTCGCGCTCGATGTGGCGCAATTCGCGGATGACTTCCTCGCAGGTAGCGGGGCGGTCGTCGGGGTTTCGGCGAATGAGGCGATGGATGAGTGCGGCGAATCGCGGCGGCACCTGCGGGTTCCACTCGCTCAACGGCGTGGCGTCTTCGGTCACGAGCGCCGTGATGGTGTCCATCGGCGTCGGTCGTGCAAATGGCGCGACCCCGGCGTACATCCGATATGCCAGCGCTCCGAGGCTGA
>JAYSYI010000014.1:0-7982 GCA_043727665.1 Limnoglobus sp.
TTAAAAGCAGCGATTGCTACATTGACGGCACTTCGTTTATCGATGCGAATTACAATGTACTTGGATTAAATATTCTTTCGGTCACTTCTGGTTTTTCAACGATCGTTGAATCGATTCACCCAAAAACAGGAAAATCACAACGCGTTCTACTCGATGGCCTTCTCGGCAACGACTTTATGTCGCGAGAATCTGCTATCATCGACCACGGTTCTTGCAAGCTATACCTCATACCAACTCACAAGAAACAATGGCCGAAATTAGTCGGCAAATGGCAATGCACGCGATGTACGAAGAAAGGCAATACAGTAGCAGATGTCGACAAGAAACAGATAGAATTTACTGATGATAACGTTTTCAAGATGAACTTGCTCGATGTCAATCATGCTGGAATCGCACTTTTACATGACATGCCTGGCATTCGTGTAATCATGCTGTGGGAAATGCAGAAGAAAATTGAAACACGAGCGAAACAGATCGGTGCTGGAAAATTGCTGATCGTCGGTAATACAATCGTATTGACGTTTATCGAAGGCGATTTTGAAGCCCGGCAACTAGACTTTGAAGAAGACTCAGAAGCAAAAACGAGATATGAATTCAAGCGGATTCCAACGGAAAAGCCACACGCAAATTCACCTGATATCTCAGAATTATTAACGAGTCTCCATTATGTGCAAATCCCGTTATACAAAACCGAATACGGCGGTTTTGTAACCGAAGTCAAAGTCAGTGATACGAGTATTATTTTGGCAATTGATACGGGAGCGGCAAGTCAACTGACCTTGGTCAAACTGTCAATCAATCGGCTATCTGAAAAGCCGGAGTTGTACGATGCAGGCTACGTACGGGGAGTGAGTAAAGAATTGGTCAAATGTCAGACTTGCTATGTGAAAAACGTTATTTTCATCGACTCGAGCTACGCACCTGTCGAACAAAATCTCGCCCAGGTTCTGCCTGGATTCGCCATGCAGACAACGCTTATCCATCCGAAGACGGGCAAATCGGAGCAGGTGACAATCGAAGGGCTAATCGGGCAGCAATTTTTCCTTTCGCATTCTGCGATCATTGATTACGATACGAACGCATTGTACTTTATATCACTCATTTACAAAGACGGATCCAAACTGATTGGTCGCTGGCAATGCACTGGTTCACAGCGAGATGGCAAACTTCTCTGGGATAACGACAAGAAATGGTTCGATATTCGCAACGATGGTACGGCTGAGTTTCAGTTGGGAGATGTGAAATTAAACGGCGAAATCCATCTGGTCAAATACATCGACCAGCGATTGATTACTGCCTGGAAGCCCGAATCCGATCCAACTAAACCACGAATGCATCTCGGGGGTGGCAGTTATCAACTGGATGGCGACAAACTGAAAATGATCTTTCTCGAAGCGGATTCGCAAAAGTTGCAAGACCACTTTTGCGTGGATACGCCGCTGAAGTTCGAGGCCAAAGCGGGTGCGGGTCACGTCTATTACGAGTTCGAACGTAAACCGGCGACGATTCTGAAACCGTAAGTTTACAATCTTTCCGTTTGACAAATGCGATCCCCGATGAATAGATACGCCCGTACACTATTCGCGTAACGAGGGGATGGCATCATGATTCCGTTAGAAGTTCGGTTGCTCCGGATCGAAGAGGTGAAGCCTGCTGCGTGCAACCCGCGGCGTGCGCTGTCGGCTTCGTCGCCGGCCTATCGCAAGCTGAAACGCAGCCTGACCGAGTTCGGGCTGGTCGAACCGCTCGTCTGGAACGAACTGAGCGGCCAGATCGTCGGCGGGCATATGCGCTACAAAATCCTCTGCGAACTGGGTCACACGCACGTGCCAGTGTCGGTCGTTCGCTTGAGTCCGTCGCGCGAAATGGCGTTGAACGTCGTGTTGAACAACCGCGAAGCCCAAGGACGCTACGATCCTGCCAAACTGTCCGAGATTCTGATCGAACTGCAAGCGACGGGCGAACTCGATAACACCGGTTTCGATGCGAGCATCTTGCGAAATCTGACGCTCGATGCCGTCGAAGGCACACCGAGCGAGCCGGTAACTGATGCCTACGAAGTGACGCTGACGATCCCGAAATCGCAATACGCCGAAGTCGCGCCGGCACTCGACGACCTGATCCGCACGCACGATTTAGTCTCGCATACTCGCGGCGGGTGAAAGACGAAAATCACTCTACAGCGGCGGATCGATACCAGAACAAGAGATTTCCGCCTTCGTTCGAAATGTCAGTTTTCGCCGCGAGAAGTATAACGACCAAACCCCAACCGGAGACTTCCCGCGATGACCAGCCACGTTCGCCCGACGCCGATGACCGACCCGCTTTACGATTACTTTCTGTCGGTGTCGTTGCGCGAACCCGAGTTGCTGCGTCGATTGCGGGAAGAAACCGCATCCTTGTCGCACGGCGACTGGCAGACGGCACCGGAACAAGGGCCGTTACTCGATTTGCTCGTGAAAATGCTACCCGCAAAACGCATCCTCGAACTTGGCACCTTCACCGGGTATGGCACACTCTGGATGGCGCTCGCCGACCCTACCGCGCACATCACCACGTGCGATGTCAGCGAAGAATATACCGCCATCGCGAAACGCTACTGGGCCGAAGCGGACGTGAGTGATCGCATCGATTTGCAGATGGGGCCGGGGCTGGTGACGCTAACGAAACTCATTATGGACGGCCACGAAAACAGCTACGACTTCGTGTTCATCGACGCGGACAAAGGCCATTACGATGGCTATTACGAAGCCAGTTTGGTGCTCGTTCGCCATGGCGGCCTGATCGCAATCGACAATACACTGTGGGACGGCAAACCGGCCGACGAAACGGTAACCGATGTTGATACCGTCGCGATTCGCAACCTGAACGCGAAGCTATTTGTCGACCCGCGAATCGATCTCTGCTTCCTGCCCTTCGCCGACGGCCTGACGCTGGCACGCAAGAAATAGCCACTCGGAATCTTCACCTAGATTTCTCCCGGATTTACGACTATGGCCCGCCACCGACCTTGGGGGGCTGGCCGTGAAGTACTTGTTTTGTTTGCTCGCGATATTCGCGTGGTTCTCCGTAGCGCATTCGCAAGAACCGCCACCCGTGGATACCATTGCGCCGGTGGCGGCGACCGAGTATCGTCTCGAAGACAAAGACAAGGAAAAGAAGCCCGCCCCCCTGAGTTTGAAGGGCAAGTGGAATAACGGCCCGATCTTCACGAGCGAGGACGGGCTGTTTACGTTTCAGCCGGTTGGCCGGTTTCAGTTCGATGTGGTGTCGTATGCCGCCCCGTCGAGCATTCGCCAGAACCTGCCTGGCCTCACGCCGTTTGAAGATGGCGTGGCGATCCGACGCTCGCGGCTCGGCGTCGATGGGGTGTACAACAAAACGATCGAATTTAAGGTCGAATACGACTTCGTCAACTCCTTCGTGACCAACAACAACCCGTTACGCGCGACGAATGCGACGGTGCCGACCGAGTTGAACCTGACGTTCCGCGAGGTGCCATACCTCGGCAATATCCGCATCGGCAATCAGAAACAACCGATCTCGTTCGAACATACCACGAGCAGTAAATACCTGAACTTCCTCGAACGCTCGCCGATCTTCGATGCCTTCACCGAGAACGGCAACAACGGCTTCTCAATGGGAGCGACCACCTTCCAGAACTTCCTTGCGGACAAACGCGGCTACTACTCGATCGGGTTGTTCAAGAACACGCGGAACGTTTTCGGTTACAACATCGGTCGCAACGAAACCGACGTGACAGGGCGGTTAGTCGTGTTACCGATTTACGAGAACGAAGGCGAAAAATTGCTGCACGTGGGCGTCGGTGGGAGCCATCGCGATCTCGACGACGATCAGACGCGATACCGGACGCGGTTCGGCGTCCGCAGCGAACCGGGTGCGTTCGCGAGCCTCATTTCGGACACGGGGGTGATCTTCGGCAGTCGGCAGAACACGCTCGTGCCCGAAATGGCGGGGGTGTTCGGCGCGTTCTCGTTTCAGACCGAATACGCGATGTCGTTCCTGTCGCAAACCGCACTGCCCGTGGGTACGACGCGGGTGCCATTCGGCAACACGTTCTACCACGGTGGCTACGTCGAAATGCACTATTTCCTAACTGGCGAACACCGGAAATACGACCACGAGCGTATGGCGTTCACCCGCGTTACACCACGGCGTCCATTAAGCTGGACCGGCGAGAAACGCGGCACCGGTGCATGGCAACTCGCGGCCCGCTATTCGTATCTGGACCTTACAGACAAAGGCATACAGGGCGGCGTCACGCACGAGTTGGCGCTCGGCCTGAACTGGTTCCTGACGCCCAACGCGAAGATTCAGTCGAACTACATCCTCACGGATCGCTTCGTCAACGGCAGCCCCGCCAACGGCCTCCTCCACGGCTTCGGAATGCGAACCGCCTGGGACTTTTAGGCTCTCATAATTGACGTAAGGAAGTGGGATTTATTAACTGTCCCATTTGGTGTTCTTGGCATCGCGCTGTTGACGGTGCTTTTGGTTCATCGCGAACGCTGACGTGTGAGGAAGTCGTCGCCGACCGCCCAGTCGTTCTCTTCATCGCCTGCTGCGGCTTCACCACGGAACGCACGCTCGAAGATTTGCCGCAACTCGCGGCTCGCCTCGGCTGGTTCGATCTGCCGGCCGTGCGAGCCGGTCGGGTGTACGTCACGGACGGGAACGTCTACTTCAGCCGACCACGACCGCGCCTCGTGGACAGCCTCGAGATTATCGCCCACCCGCTGCCAGGCGACCTTCCCGCCGCGCGACAATGGCAGTAGACGAATTCCGATTTTCTTCTTGCAATTCATTTGCCGTCTGATTTATAGTATTTATGTCTGAATCTTCTCCTTCACAATTTTGAGGGTTTATTATGTCTCGCCTACGTCGGGGTTTTACGCTCATCGAGCTTCTGGTGGTGATTGCGATTATCGCGATCCTCATCGGCCTGCTTTTGCCTGCGGTGCAGAAGGTTCGCGAGGCGGCGGCGCGTGCCAAATGTTCCAACAACCTGAAACAACTCGGCCTCGGCCTGCACGGCTACCACGATGTCAACGATGGTCTGCCACAGATTCAGGGTTTCACATACGGTTGGGGCTTGTGGCCGCGCGTTCTGCCGTACATCGAGCAGGATAACCTTTTCCGCCAGATTCGCTTCGATGTGAATGTCACCTGCCAAGCGATGGCGGCCGTGCGACAAGCCCGCATTCCCGCGCTGCAATGTCCGAGCGATCCGAACACCTCGGCCATGAGCACGAACCGCACGATGCCCGTTGCCGGTTGCCCGCAAATCTCCGGCGATACCGGCGCGGGCGATGGCAACACTGCCACGCAATATCAGGCGTTTCACCCGAGTTACGTCGGTAGTTACGGCGACGGGTTCAACAACATTGCATCGTCTGCGACCGACCCGTTCGGCGGCGATGGCGCGAAAGCGCAGTACGGCTGCGGCGGCTGCGCGAGCAATAACACCGTGACCGCAACCGCACCGTGCCCCGAACCGGGCCAAGGTTATGGTGGCGGCCCCAACCACCGTGGAGTGTTCGATTACACCGGCGTTGCGGCCCGCGTTCGTTTTGCGTCGATCACTGACGGCCTCAGTAACACCATCGCAATCGGGCACTCCGAGTGGATTGTGGCCTCGAATAGTTCCGCGTGGATGTCGAGCACCGGATCGGTCCACGGTACGAGCTTGCCACCGAACTGGAAACTGAAGATTTGCAGCGGTACCGGTGGAATGTCGGTCGATGCCTGTGCCGGTCAAACGTCGAGTTGGATGGGCCGCGCCTTCAACAGCCGTCACACGGGTGGCATATTAGCCTGTATGGGCGATGGCTCAGTGCGCCAAATTCAGAACAGCATTAACTCGTTCACATACAATGCGCTCGGCAGCCGCGCCGGTGGCGAAGTCAACGTCGAAAACTAGAGATCCCATACAGGTGATTATCATGTACAGATTTCTTTCACTCATCGTATTGTTGGTGCCGCTCGGGTGTGATTCTTCGGGCGTGCCGGTTGCGAAGGTGACGGGCCGGATCACGTACTTAGGGTTGCCGGTCGCGAATGCGTCGGTTTCGTTCGTGCCCGATAAACTCGGTACGATTCCGGCGCTAGGCAAGACGGACAAAGACGGCATTTACACGTTAAACACCTACGGCGCAAGCGATGGTGCACCGGTCGGGTCGTGTCGCGTGGCGATCTCGCTCACCGGCCCACCGCCGCCGTTGCCAGAACATCTCGCGAAAGCCGAGGCCGCCGCCGAGACGATGCAGATGCCGGGCAAGCCACTGATTCCCAAAAAGTATTTCTCGGCAGACACATCCAAATTGAAAGCCGAAGTGAAATCGGGCAACAACAAGTTCGACTTCGAGTTAGAAGGCGACTTGAAGCCGTAAACCGTCAATTTCCGAACAGTCGCGTTTCCACGCGACTGTTCGTGTCTGTATTATTTCTTGCAGTAACTCAACGACAACACCGCGAATGCCGTAGCGAGTTCAGGCAGGTTTTCGAGGAAGGCTTTGCTCTTGTCGTTGGCCCAACTGCCATCAGTGTTCTGCTTGGCTTTCAGCACTTCGAAGAGTTCCTTGCGCCAGTCGTGCTTCGTACCCTTCGCGTCGGCGAAATCGTCTTCGCCCACCGCGTCCATCGCTTTTGCGAATGTATGATAATAATAGAAGATACCATTTTGCCCCATACCGGGGTTTTCGTCTAATGTATAGTGGGCACGCACCCATTTCAGTGCGGCCTTCACGCGATCATCGTCTTTGCTCACACCCGCATACAGGAAGCTCTTGAGGCCCGCGTAGGTCATGCCGCCTTCGCTTCGTAAGCCCCCGGCAGCAGTCCGCTTCTCGTTCTTTTCATCGCTCGCTGCGAGCGGATTATAAATGAAGCCACCCCTGTCATCATCGCTCGTTTTCTTGGCATACTCTTGATCGTTGTACTCGCCGGGTAGATTTTGGCTCCGGCTAATGAACGAGAGTGCCTTCTTGATGGCAGGGTCATCCGTTTTTGCGCCGCTGGCCAAAAGTGCCTCCATGAAGAAGTGAGTGTTCGACAAGTCCGGCCCGCCCTTGCCGCCCTTCTTGTCGTACCCGGCTCCGCCAAACTTCACATCCTTGTCGTCCACGTCGCCATCGCCGAACTGCAAGGTTCGCAAAAACTTTGACGCACCACTAATGACAGCATCGTACTTCTTGTTCGCGTTCGATTCTTTGAACGCCATGACCGCGAGGCAGGTCGTATAGTTTGCCAGCCCCTTGTTGTACACGCCACCGTCGCCCTTGATGGCTTTCTCCATGTACTTTAGTGCCTTCGCCACCACGTCGTCGTTGGCATCGAACCCGGCACGAACGAGTGCGGCGGCCGTTAGCGCCGTCACGCCCGGCTCCCCAGCTTGCGGTGGCGCAAAACTGCCATCGTCTTTCTGCTTGGACTTCAAAAAGCTGTGGGCTTTATCGAGAACCGCCTGAAGCGCCTTCGGGTCGGCCGCGGCATACGTGTTTGATATTGGCCAATAAGTAGCCACGCCTGCGCCCGCAGTGGCCACGAAGAACCGACGACGCGAAACGGAAATCATGTTTCTGCTCCAGTTGAGATGCGTGTGGAAATCCTTCACGAATTCTGATGCAATTCTCGCGCCGTTACATCGTCACGATCGTGCGCTTCGCTATCGACTCTTCTGCGGCTTCGATCATTTTCTGTGCGGTGATCGCGTCTTCGAGTGTCGACAGTGGTTGCCCGCCCATCCGCAAACAATCGATGAGGAAATGCCGCACTTCATTCATTACTGAACCTTGGTAGGCTGTGTAGGTTTGGCTATGGACGAGGCCCGGCTTAATCTCCACGTGGTCGCGGTAACTGTAGCGCGTACTACCGGCGGTTCCTATAACTTTGACCATCACCGTCCACGGATCGGCGGCGTGATCGTCGGCGGCGAAGCTGGCGCAGAAGTGGGCGAGTGCCCC
>JAYSYI010000015.1:0-2579 GCA_043727665.1 Limnoglobus sp.
CGGTTGGAAGCGGGATTGCGGCAAGCCTGGAAAGAACGCATCGCGAACGGGGGTTGATTTTCGATGGCCGCACTGACACTTTTGCGCCAAGGGCACCCGCTGGCGGAGGCCGCCGAACAACGTCGGCAACTTCTGCCGGGTGCCGATGACGTGCCGTTCGAGGCGAAGCTCGCCGAGGCGAATCTCTTTCCGCTTTTGGCAACGCAGATCGATACGCTGCAAGTCAACGTCGGGAAAATGTGCAACCAAACGTGCCATCATTGCCACGTCGACGCGGGACCGGATCGTCGCGAAATCATGACGCAGGAAACGATGCAACATTGCCTGATGGCGATGGAATCGGCGAACATTGGCACGCTCGATATTACCGGTGGCGCACCGGAGATGAACCCGAATTTCCGTTGGTTTGTTAGCCGTGCGCGCGAGATGGGCCGCCATGTCATCGACCGTTGCAACCTGACAATTCTGCTAGCGCCCGGCTTTACCGATACGCCCGAGTTCCTCGCCGCGAACCGCGTGGAAGTCGTGGCTTCGTTGCCCTGTTACACCGAGTCAACCGTCGACAAACAGCGTGGCGATGGCGTATTCGATAAGTCGATTCGTGCCATTCGACGGCTGAATGATCTCGGTTACGGGCACGATGCGGCGTTGCCGTTGTCGCTGGTGTACAACCCGGGTGGCGCGAGTTTGCCGCCCCCGCAAGCGACGCTCGAAGCCACTTACAAACGCGAGCTTTTCGAACGCCACGGCATCCATTTCACGCGACTATTCACGATCGCGAACATGCCGATCAGCCGCTTTCTGGACGACCTGCAAAAATCCGGTAAGTACGAAAGCTACATGCAGAAACTGATCGCGTCGTTCAACCCGATCGCGGCCGGGAATGTCATGTGCCGCTCACTGGTTTCCGTGGGCTGGGACGGCCAACTCTTCGATTGCGACTTCAACCAAATGCTTGACTTGCGGATTGGCCACATCCGCGACTTCAACGCCGCCACGTTCGCAACGCGAACGATCCTCACGGCACAACATTGCTACGGCTGCACCGCCGGTGCCGGGTCGTCGTGTACCGGAGCAGTCGACATTTAAGCGGTCCGTACGGCGGTCGCACTTGTCAGCTTGCTCGCATTCGTAAAATATGCTTAGGCGGATTATGTTTCTGTAGAGGAGTGAACCCGTGGGCGTGAACGTGGCGGTGGTGGGTGCGACTGGTGCTGTCGGCGACTTGATGCGTCGCGTGCTCGTCGAACAGAAGTTTCCCGTGAAGACGATCCGGTTCCTGGCGAGCGAAAAGTCGGCGGGCAAAACCGTCGATTTCGCGGGGAAATCGTACACGGTGGAAGCAATTCATGCCGATGCCTTCACTGATATGCAGATCGTGCTCAGTTCGACGCCCTCAAGCGTGAGCAAAGAGTTTTCGCCGATTGCCGCCAAGGCCGGTGCGATCGTCGTAGACAATTCCTCCGCGTGGCGAATGGACCCCGATTGCCCGCTCGTGGTGCCCGAAGTCAACCCCGAAGAATTGCATCACGCCAAGAAGGGGATTGTCGCGAACCCGAACTGCGTGACGATCCCGCTCACGGTGGCCGTGAAGCCATTGATGGCACTCGCGAAGCTGAAGCGGATCATCGTCTCGACGTACCAATCGTCTTCGGGCAAAGGCGCAAAAGGCCTAGCGGACTTTGAAACGCAACTTGGTGCCTACGCCAGTGGCAACCCCGTACCTGCGCCGACCGCACACCGTGCGCAACTCGCGGGCAACGTGATTACGCTCGACTGGGCCCTCGACCCGAACGGATACACCGAGGAAGAAAACAAGGTCGTCAACGAGACGAAAAAGATCCTCGGCGACGACACGATTGGCGTCTCGGCGACTTGCGTTCGCGTGCCGGTGAAGATCGCGCACTGCGAGTCGATCAACCTCGAATTCGACCGGCCCATCAGTGTGGCGGAAGCGAAGGCGGCACTCGCGAACGCACCCGGTATCGTGCTGATGGACGAGATGATCGGCGAGTTCCCTCAACCGATTCACGCGGCGGGCACCGATCATACGTACGTCGGCCGCGTTCGCCTCGACCCATCAAATCCAAACGCTCTCAATCTCTGGGTCGTTGCGGATAATCTCCGTAAAGGCGCGGCCACGAATGCGGTGCAGTGTGCGCTCGAACTCGTCAAACGCGGCATCGTGAAATAGGCGATGCGCAATCTCAAATTCATAGTGCGCTACGATGGCACCGACTTCTCCGGTTGGCAGACGCAACCGGGCTATCGCACCGTCCAGGAAACGATCGAAAAGGCATTCGGCGCGATCACACTCGAAACACGTGTGCGCATCAACTGTAGCGGGCGAACCGATGCGGGCGTGCATTCTGTCGGGCAGGTGTTCAACGCTTTCACGGCCACGGTGATCGCCCCAGCGAAACTCGTAAAAGCCCTGAATTCCAAGCTCCCCGAAGACATTGCGATCACGTCGTGCGAGGAAGTCGCTCAGTCGTTCGACGCCAATTCGGATGCAGTCCGCAAACTCTATCGTTATGTCATCAACGACACGCACATCCCCGATCCGTTCTTGCGAAAGT
>JAYSYI010000016.1:0-7913 GCA_043727665.1 Limnoglobus sp.
CAATCGTGTTGGCCTACGTCGAACAAGATAACGTCGGCCGGTTGTGGAATCTGAACACAAAGTGGAATACTGGTACGAATCTCGTAACTTCCCAGACGAACTTCAAAGTCTTTAAATGCCCATCCGCACCGGATTCTCGCCGCGCACCCGCTAGTGGACCTGTTCTCGGGTTTGGAGACTATGGATCGGTCAATGCGATCCGTCGTCGTTTTTACACGGCCAATGGAATCGGTGCGATTTTCCCGGGCGGACCGACGGGTGCCGCGGGGGATGAATCGCTCGGCGCGCTGCAAAAAGTCATCGACACCCCGATTCTTGCGATTACGGATGGTACGAGCAACACCATCATGTTGGCCGAAGATGCCGGTAGACCGAGCTTGTTTCAAAAGGGTAAAGACTCCGGTGCGGGGACGTCTGACGGTTGGGGTTGGGCCGACCCGGACTGCGGTTTCAGCATCGATGGTGTCGTACCGGGAGTACTGGGAACGAACTGGACGACGGGCGGTACGTGTATTATCAACTGTACCAACGACAGCGAACTTTACAGTTTCCATTCGGGCGGTCTCAACGTCACGTTGGCAGATGGTTCGGTACGATTTATTCGCGAGACAATCAATCCCGCAGCACTCGCCGCATTCGTGACGGCCCGAGGAGGAGACATCGTTAACGAGAATTAATTCGAGCCACTGTTATCGCTTGTGGACATCATCCACAAGCGATAGCCGGATGGTGAAGGTAGTTCCGACGCCAATGGTCGAAATGAAATCGATTGTGCCACCCATCGCCTCGACGATCCTCCGCGTGATGGCGAGACCGAGACCGACGCCGCCGATGCCGGATCGTTTCACAACGGCAGATCGGAAAAATGGCTTAAATACTTCTGTGCGTTCAACTGCGGAAATTCCTCGACCACGGTCTGCAACTGTTACGATGGCGGTCGCTTCATCCATCGCAACCTCAATTGAAATCCGTGTGCCGAGATCGCTGTATTTCAAGGCATTGTCGACGATGTTGTTCAATGCTTGTGCGAATGCTGCGGGATGAATGCGCACAACGCACGTCTCCGAGGTGATTTCTGTTTGGATGTCGACGAAACGCGGGTGGTTCGCCCATACGTCGGCGATGTGTGCCGCCACCAAATCTGCGAGAGGAGTTGGTTCGCGGTTGGCGATTTGCGCTTCCGAATCGGCACGTGACAGGAACAAAAGCGTATCTACAATCTGATTGAGTTGTTCGACCTTTTTGACTCCGACACCGATGACCCGGCGGTATTCGTCGGGGTCGCGGTCGCGGCGGAGTGCCAATTCTAGCTGGCCGAGCATCGCGGCCAGCGGCGTGCGTAACTGGTGAGACGCCTCTCCGGTGAAGCGAGCTTGCCGTTCGAACGAAACTTGTTGTCGTGTGAGTAGGTCGTTAAACGCTGTTGCCAAGTTTTGAAGTTCGTCGTGAGGATTCGGCACAGGTAAGCGTTCGGCGAGGTCGTTTGCCGTCATCTCGGCAGCGGCTTCGGCCATACTGCGGACGGGTGCCAACGCACGCCGGCAAGCCCAGCGCGCACCAATTGCGGCGAGCAGCCAGAGCACGATTGAGACGGCAATTTCCGCGAAAAATAACGTACGCAATGTCGTCTGAACCGGAGCGAGTGGCTTCGCGATCGCAAACGTCAGCGATTGATAACGCAGTTGATCGGGCTTACTTCGAACCGCTTCGGGATTCTCGGTCTGCACAACCCGCGTGTATCGCCGCCACGCTCCATCATCCGAAAGCGAATCCATCCCGCTCAACAATGGCGGCGTCTCTTGCGAGCCATCGATGCGATTCTGTTGCTCGTCGAAGACCGCCCAAGTCGGTGCTTCGAGCCGCGATTGCCAAAGCAATTTGCGGTTCTTCGGCTCCCACTCCAGGCCATCGCCCTCCCACTCGACCGCCGCCGTGAAGGCATCCAGCGTCGCCTCAGCTTGCTCGTCGATCTGACGGTACAAATGCGTGCATGCGACCAAATACAGCGTCAGCGAAAACGCACTCAACAGCAGTGTGATCGTCAGCAGGAAGAACAAGATTAAGCGGCGAGTCAGCGTCATGATTCATTCGGCGACAGTTGCGGTTTGTGCTCGATACAAATGATATGTGTAGATTATCTCTCCGACCGTTCGCTGACTGTTTTCGCGGAGGAAATCATGAAATACCCGATGCTGTTCGTTGTGCTTTGGTGGTACATCGTTCCGAATCTCGCGTTCGCGCAGCCAGAGCGTTACGAACTCGGGCAGAGGCTAAAAGCGTTCGAACTGGCATGGGAAGCACAGACGGATCGTATGGCACGCGAACGAGCGCTGGTTGTTTTGCCGAAGGTCACAACGCAGTTCTTTTCGTTGCAGTTAGGCGAAGCGGGGCGAACGCTCGACACCGCCCGTTTCGCACTTGTCGCAGCCGAGCCATCGACACCCGCAGTCTTCTGGTGGACATCGCTCTACCCGCTACCGGAAAAGCGTTTGATCGATTGCACTGCGAAGGAATTGATCGTCGATCTCAAGTTCTTCTACCCCGTGAAGATCGCACCACCGGACGTTGTCATTCGCGTCGGGATCCGTGGTGGCAAAGTGGTCGAACATCGCGCGGCGACGTTACCGAAACGGGTAACGCTTGAGTTGTCGCAGATAGCCGCAAAACCGCCCGCAGACCTGGAATTGACGATGGAAATTCAAAGTGAAGGCAAGGTCATCGCAGTTCGGAACGTCATCGTCTCGCGGGCGGAGAAGGTCGAAGCGAAACTCGCGGAACTGCGAAAGAGCCTCAAGGAATGGCCCGCGAAAACGATCGAGAACGCTACGGTCGAAGCCGACATTGAGTTGCTCGCGGAACTGCACGAAGGCGTCGTTCCCGAAATCGACGTCTATGCAGCCAAGCGACTCGCACGCACATCGGGACTGCTCGAATCCCTGACTAAAAACACGCCCCATTTCGGCATGTCGCACACCGGCGATCAGACGTTCACGATCCCGAATGGCAAGCGCCCTGTGCCGGTACGATTCGATTTGCCGAAAGGGGTAACGAAAGAGAAACCGGTGCCGTTAGTGATCGCGCTGCACGGTGCGGGCGGAACCGAAAATCTGTTTTTCGAAGGCTACGGCGCGGGGCAGATCGTGAAGGAGTGCGAAAAGCGAAACTGGCTGCTCGTCGCGCCGGGTAGTGGCTTGAAGTTCGGCAGTGGGCCACCCGTGAAAGTCATCATTGATGAACTCGCAACACGTTATCCGATCGATCGCAAGAAGATTTTTATCGTTGGCCACTCGATGGGTGCCGCACAGACGATCGCGCTTTGTCAAAGCCACCCCGGCCTGTTCGCGGGGGCCGCAGCGCTCGGCGGTGGCGGCGCGGTGAAAACTCCTATGGCGTTTGACGAGTTGCCCATCTTCGTTGGCGTCGGCACTGCCGATTTCGCACTCAACGGTTCACGCGAATTGATGAAGAATTTGAAGGCAGGCGGTGCCAAGAATCTGACGGTAAAAGAGTATCCGAAGATCGAACATATGGCGATCGTCCGTGAAGCGTTAGCGGACGTGTTTGCGATTTGGGACGCGGTGAAGTAAGAGGCAATTGCAACTTGACCCGCGCGCACGCTTCCGTTAGCTTTGGATAAACTGCCTACTTGTAACATTTCCATGCCGAGGTTTCATGAAACGCATCTTGAAGCTCGTACTGCTTGCCGTGCTCGTGCATTCTGCGTCGATCTCCGCTGAAAGCCCGCCCGTTGCCAAGCCGAAACCGAAGGCGAAGCCCGACTACCAATATCTTTCGAAAGGCATCGAAGTGCCCGCCGCCACGGCCGAAGAGCCGAAGGTGAAGGCGTTCGGCCCCAATACCATCCTCGCCGCGAAGCAATATCTCGACGATGGCGCGCACCACTGGGTGCGCGAAAAGAGTTGCGTCGCTTGCCACAGTACCGGCGTATACATGGTCGAACGACCGGTGCTTACGCCGCTACTCGGCAAGCCCAGCGAAGAAGTGCATGCGTCGTTCGTCGAAGGCGTTCGCGCGATGGTTGGCAAGCCGGGATTGCGTAACGGCGTGAAGGTGTTTGGCGACAGCATCGCATCGGTCTGGCGTAGTTCCGGGCTGGCCTCGTGGGACAAACACGTGACGGGTACGCTCTCGAAACACACGGACAAATCGCTCCGGCAGACGCTGTTATGCCTCGCCGATGAAGGTCTTATCAAGACGATCAATCAAGTGGAAATCCCGTACATCACAACGGACTTCGAACTCACCGTACAAGCGGCGCGGGCGATCGCCACGGCTCCGGGTTGGTTGGCTACAGTTAAGGACGACGATACGCTCGAACGAATCAAGCGGATGCAAAACTACCTGCGACAACACGTGCCGATCAACGATTACGAACTGGCGTTAAAACTACAACTGTCGGTACTGATGCCCGATCTCGTACCGCAAACGCAACGCGAGGCCGCCATCGCGATGCTCTGGAAACAGCAACTACCCGATGGCGGTTGGTCGACGCGGCGGATGTCGGACATCATGAAGTGGCACGAGAATATGGACTCGAAAGTGGTCGAGATGATTCGCGGCGAACCCGATGCCGCTAGCCCAGCGAGCGACCCGTATATGACCGCGTGGGCCATCGTGTTGTTACGCGAATCAGGAACCCCGACAAGCGATGCCCGCATCCAGAAGGGCGTCACCTGGCTGAAGCAAAATCAGCGAGTGTCGGGCCGCTGGTGGATGAAGTCGCTCTTCCGCGACACCTATCATTACAGCACGTATATCAGTACCGCGCAAGCATTACGCGCATTAGCTTTGTGCGGCGAACTGCCAATTTCACCGTGAGTCTGACATAGGTGTGAATCGACATGTTAAAAGCCAAATTGTAGCTGCCGCGAAATGGTTCTGGCACAGATCGTAAGCACCGAAATCCGACGTAAGTCGTTGGTGGGTTAGGTTGGTTCCGAAATTCGGGAATGAGTCCACGGTTGGGGGGGTGGGTAGTGGCTGGAGTCATTCTGCTAACCAAAATCGCCGCAATTGGAACAGACCTACCCGCAACTCGATCCATACAACGTACCCATCACCGTGCAACGACGTCTAAAGGGGTTATCATGGCCGAGTGGCAGCGTACAAATACATGTGGCGAACTTCGCGAAGAACATATCGGCCAAACGGTCACGCTGAACGGCTGGGTGTTAATTACGCGGAATTTCCCAAACCAGGCGTTCATCGATCTCCGCGACCGTTACGGCCTCACGCAAGTCGTGGTCGAGGACGTCGACAAAGCGCTGTTCGCCGCCGCAAACGAACTCGGGCGTGAGCATGTGATCTCGGTGACGGGCGTCGTTCGCAAACGCCTGCCAGGTGCCGAGCGACCGAACATCGCCACGGGCAAAGTCGAACTCGAAGCCAAGACGCTTCGCCTGCTGAATGCCTGCCCGCCACTGCCGTTCAGCGTCACCGAGTTCCCCGACGAGGAACCGGCGAACGAAGATTTGCGCCTGCAATATCGCTACCTGGACTTGCGACGCCGTTCGATTCAGAACGTGCTAATCTTGCGGCATCGAGTCAACAAGGTGATCCGCGACTACATGGATTCACGCGAATTCCTCGAGATGGAAACGCCGCTGCTCGGTAAGAGCACACCCGAAGGCGCACGCGATTATCTCGTCCCAAGCCGCGTGTTCAACGGCGAGTGGTTCGCACTGCCGCAGTCGCCGCAACTCTACAAGCAACTGCTGATGATCGCGGGCTACGACAAATACTTCCAGATAGCGCGTTGCTTGCGCGACGAAGACCTCCGCGCGGATCGCCAACCGGAGTTCACGCAACTCGATGTCGAGATGTCGTTCGTCGAGCGCGAAGACATTTTGACGCTGATGGAAGGCCTTGCCGCCGAGCTTTTCGACAAGTGCCTCGGTGTGAAACTCGCACTGCCACTCCCGCGACTGAAGTACTCCGACGTGATGCGGAAGTACGGCAGCGACAAGCCCGACCTGCGTTACGGGCTGGAAATCCACGATATTTCCGAGGTGGCCGCAGTAAGCGAGTTCAAGGTGTTCAAGGATGTCCTCGAAGCGGGCGGCGTCGTTCGCGGGCTGAACGCGAAGGGCGCGGCGGAGAAATTCTCGAACTCCGCACTGAAACCGGGTGGCGAACTGCCGAAGTTCGTCGAGCAATACAAGGCCAAGGGCCTGGCGTGGATGAAGTTCGAGAACGGCAAGTTTACGGGGGCGATTGAGAAGTTCTTTTCGGATGAACTCAAAGCGAAACTGCAACAGCAGATGGACGTCGCGAACGGCGACCTCGTCGTGTTCGTGGCGGACAAGGAATCGGTCGTTTGCGACGCGCTCGGTGCCTTGCGCTGTCACCTCGCCACGGTGTTGAAACTGTACAAAAACTGGTGGGACGAGAAGGCCGCGTACGAAGCGATCGAAGACAAAGCCGCGAGGAAAGAGAAGCGTGCGGCACGGCCATTCGTGGTGAAGGCGGAGCACTTCCACATGGCGTGGGTGGTCGATTTCCCGATGTTCGCATGGGACGCCGACGAGCAGCGTTACGCGGCGATTCACCACCCGTTCACGGCCCCGATGGACGAAGACGTGCCGTACATGGAGTCCGACCCGGCACGGGTTCGGGCCAAGGCATACGACCTCGTTCTTAACGGCTCCGAGGTCGGCGGCGGAAGTATCCGTATCCACAATCCCGAATTGCAAACGCTCGTTTTCAAGATGCTCGGCATGCCACTCGAAGACGCCCAGGCGCGGTTCGGGTTTTTGCTCGACGCGTTGAAGAGCGGGGCACCGCCACACGGCGGGATCGCGCTCGGCCTCGACCGCTGGTGCATGATTCTCGCGGGAACGACGAACATCCGCGACGTGATCGCGTTCCCAAAGAACCAGAAAGCCCGCGACCTGATGACGGGTGCCCCCGCCATCGTCGAACCTCGCCAACTCAAGGAACTCGGCGTCAAGATGGTGTAGGTAAATTGTTAGCCCGACGCGCAAGCTTGCGCGTCGGGCTAACAAGAATGCAACATTGGACTTTTGTGGAGCCAGCCGTTCGATGGATTTTCATGATCCGGTCAGTTCGTGGTCGCATTTGCTGATGGCGTTCTGGATGATATTCGTCTGCCTGTTCTTGTTGAAAATGACGGCGAATCATCGGCGACAACAACGTGCGAGTATCGCGATTTACTCGCTATCCGTCGTGTGGCTGTACTTCATGAGTGGGTTGTTTCATGGGCTACAACATTCCTCGCCCGAAGTGCGGCGACTTTGGCAACTCCTCGATCAAACCGCGATATTTTGGCTGATTTTCGGCTCGAACGTGCCGGTTTGCGTGTACGTCCTTACGAATCGTGTGCGCAATCGCATCCTCGGGCTGTTGTTCGCGATTGCATTCGGTGGCACCTTATACTTGTGGTTGATGCCGAAGCCACCGCACGAGGTGCTGATTGCGATTTATGTCGGGATGGGCATTTCGAGCATGTTGCCGATAAGGTCGTACTATCGGCGTTTGGGTCGTAGCGGTTTGGTGTGGATCTTTTTGCTCGCGTTCTTGTACGTGATCGGTGCCGTGTTCGAGGGCATCCGCTGGCCGGTGATCGTCACCGGCTGGCTCGGCCCGCACGAAGTCTTGCACCTGTGCGATGTCGCAGGAACGATCGCGCACCTGCGATTGTTGATGATTAACGTCATCCCAAAGCATCGGTCATTTCGCCAGTTGAAAGCCGTTTGCGGATAGCTTGCGGTACGCATTCACCCAGTCGGGGCGAGACTGTACCTGCCCGCGGAATCGGACCATGCACTCGACGGCGTCGGCGGCGGTGAACGGGTTGACATCGCCTGCGTTTCGGCGTGCGAAACTCTCGTAGCCCGCCAACGCACAGACCGCTGCACCGAGTGCGGAGCCTT
>JAYSYI010000017.1:0-7905 GCA_043727665.1 Limnoglobus sp.
AGGAGCCAGCCACCCGATGATTGCTGCGACCGCACCGATGCCCGAACGGGCCGCCGAATTTCGTAAGCGTTTTGCCGCACTCGAAGCCGAGATCGGCAAGGTGATCGTCGGACAACCCGAGATCGTTCGCGGCGTGCTCACATGCCTGTTCGTCGGCGGGCACACGCTGCTCGAAGGCGTACCGGGCCTCGGCAAAACGCTACTCGTTCGTACGCTTGCGAATGCGCTCGATCTGAAATTTTCCCGCGTACAATTTACGCCGGACTTGATGCCCTCGGACATCATCGGCACCAATATCATCAGTGAATCGTCGGACGGCAAACGCGAGTTCCGCTTTCAGTCGGGGCCGTTGTTCGCGCAAATTGTCCTTGCGGACGAGATCAACCGCGCGACGCCGAAAACGCAATCCGCGCTCCTCGAAGCGATGCAAGAACATTCGGTGACAATCGGTGGCACCACACACAAACTCGAAGAACCGTTCTTCGTACTTGCCACGCAAAATCCGATCGAGCAAGAAGGAACTTACCCGCTACCGGAGGCGCAACTCGACCGCTTCTTTTTCAAGCTGACGGTGCCATTCACGACCCGCGAAGAGTTGAACGCGATCCTGAATCGCACGACGCGAAACGAGTCGCCGAAGGCTGAAAAAGTGATGGATGCGGCCGAAATTCAAACGTGGCAGCAACTCGTTCGCGAAGTGATCGTCGCCGCCGCAGTGCAAGATTACGCGATTCGCTTGCTACTGGCGACGCACCCGAATAATGAGTACGCCACCGCCGACACGAACCGATTCTTGCGTGCCGGTGGCAGCCCACGCGGTGCTCAAACGCTGATCCTCGCGTCGAAACTGCGGGCACTCCTCGAAGGCCGTTTCAACGTCAGCTTCGAAGATGTGCGGAAAGTCTACCTCCCCGCAATGCGGCACCGGATCTTGTTGAACTTCGAAGCCCAAGCCGAAAACGTTAGCCCCGACGCCGTGCTAGCATCGATTTTGAACGAAGTGAAAGAGGCGTAAGGGCAACCTACTTTTTTTTCGCTCCCGGCGTGCCGACCAAGGCATTGGTGGCGGGTTGTTCGATTGTCAGCCGGAAGCCTTGCGTTTCTTCCATCTCGATGGCGGCATCCATGCCGGCGAGCGAGACTTGAATGTTGCCGCGAACGCGGAAGGTTTCGTCGACGGCTGTCGTGCGATTCGTGGCGGGGTCGTACAGAATCGCACCACCCGCGAGGATCGTTTGAAACGCAGCCTTCTGCACGCGAAACGGCAAGTCGCGGTCGGCACCGATTGCCGGCGGCTTGTAATAAATTTCGTGCCGGTAGTCGATCCGCTCGAGGTTTGTTTGCTTCGGTTGTTTGCCCGCAGCGAGGTAAACCGTCTTGCCGTTCCAACTGCCAAGCGGGCTCCAATCGTGCGAAACGGGCTTATTCCAAGTCATTTTGGCCTTCAACGGCTTTTCCGCGTGGAAGAACGTCAGCCCGGCTAACTCCTTCCATGCGTCGGCATCGAGCAACGACCACAAGCGCAGAGACTGGCCCATCGCCGCATTTTTGCCCGCCGCCACGCGGATCGGATCTTTCAAGCCTTTCAACTCCGTCACTTCGTGGTTTCGCGAAAATGCTAGTTCGAACTTGGTGCCCTGGGCTTTCTCAAGTGCCTCGATCAATGTCGGTTTCGAGTCCGCGTCGCCATCAAGCCAGATCGCTTTCCCGATCGTTTGCTCGGCGACATACGAGCCATTGGCGTGTACTTTCGAGATGACAATCGTCGAACGGAACGCATATCGCGCTGCTTGGCTGAACTCCGCACCGACGATTCGGAAGTCCGATTTGCGGCTAAAAATCACGTCCTGATTGAACGTGTCGCCGACTTGGAAGCGGGAAGCGATGTCCGCTTGCAACACGCCGACACGTGGCATCGGTGGCGGTGTGACGGCCACGACTGGCGGAGCCATCGGTTCGACCGTGCGCGGTGCCGGAGCCATTTCCGGCTCAACGATGATTGGAACAACTTTCGGAATCTTCGTGGCGATTATCGTTGTTGCGATTGTCGGTGCGACCGACGCAACAACGGGTGCAGGCGTCACTTTCCGGAACGCGAAACTCGATCCGATCGCCAAACCGATCACACCCACCGCAATGACGAAAGCCCAAATCGCGCGACGATCTTTCGGTGCGGCGGCCAGTACGACCGTTCGCCCACAATCGGGGCAATCGACGGCACCATCGGTCACGGAATACCGCCGGAGCCGCCGACCGCACAGGCAAGTAAAGTACGCGGACATCGGCGTTTCCCCAGAGGTTGACAATGGATTCTGATGCGGCCTTGGTAGTTTGGGCGATGTTGCGCGACTGTAATTTCTTTAATGCAGGAAGTAACCATACTACCCACAGAATACTCCTGACACGCACACCATTCGCGACCCAGCTATCCGATATCGAAGGCAGGATCGGTCTCACTCTCCACGAGCGGCTTCGACCTGCCAACACCACCGATCTTGCATCTAAACCTCATTATATCATCCGAGAATGGAGTGAATGGAGTCATGAGAAAGTGGAACCGCTGGATCCCGCGCGTTGTGGTGGCCGCTGCGGTACTCGTCGGAGGCGATCGCGTTTCGGCACAATCGCAGAACGCGGTCACGGGCGCTCCCGTTGAAACGCTAGACGGTAAATTAATACTGCCGGAAACGGTAGTCGCAATTCCAGCGGCACCCGCACCCATTGTGGCAACTCCGGCAGCACCGGTACCGGCACCCGTTGCGGCGGTTCCTACACCGATGGTCACCGTTGCAGAGCCAGCCGCGATTCTTGCCGCGGGCGGTTGCCCATCGTGTGGCGACACTGGCTGCGCGACCTGCCAGCCATTCAACTTCAAGAAAGTGCCACCGAACCGTCCGGGACCGCGTCCGGGACCGTTCCCGATTCCGCCTTCGGGAAAAGGCGCGTACACGCTGTTGACGCAGTTGCGTGGCGGTCAGACCGATGGCCCGCCGAAATCGGGATATGCCCCGACCGGGCTGATGTCGCCATCGTTCTTCGACTCGGACTTCCGCTACCTCGAAGACCCGAAGACGCCGCCGAAGGATCTCTCCGATCGCATGAAGCGAATGAAAATCGGGGATGATTTCATGCTGTCGCTCGGCGGTTCGGCATGGTCGCGGTACATGAATGAATACAACAGTCGTCTCACACAACGCGACAACGTCTATCAATTGTCGCGTGCGCGGATCTACAGCGATTTGTGGTATAAGGACAAACTGCGATTCTACATTGAAGGTATCGCATCCTACACGCAATTCCAAGATCTGCCACCGCTCGTGATCGACGAAACGGGGCCGGATTTCCTGAACTTGTTCATCGATGCCAAAGTCGCGGAAGTCGGCGGCAATCCGGTCTACCTTCGAGTCGGTCGTCAGGAAGTTTCACTCGGTTCGCAACGCTTGATTTCGAACCTCGAATGGGGCAATACGCGCCGGACATTCCAGGGCTTCCGCCTGATGCAAACGACCGAGAAATGGGATACCGATCTGTTCTGGGTCCAGCCGGTCATTCCGAACCCGAACAAGCTCGATAGCGGCGACAACAACGTGAACTTTGCGGGTGCATGGGCGACTTATAAGCCGAAAAAGGGCACGAATGTCGACATGTATTACCTGATGCTCGACAACACGAACCGCGTGACGCAACAAGGGATCAACCGTCAACCCTCGACGGTCCATACGCTCGGCGGTCGCTATACCGGCGACACGAACGGCGAGTTCCTGTGGGACTTCGAAGCCGCATTGCAACTCGGTCGCCAAGGCAAGCAAGACATCGTGGCCGGGATGGTCACAACGGGTTTGGGTTATCACTCGAAAACGCTGCCGTGGAACCCGACGTTGTGGGCTTACTACGACTATGCCAGCGGCGACGACAACCCCAATAGCGGGCGCTACAACACCTTCAACCAACTCTTCGCGTTCGGCCATTACTACATGGGCTGGGCGGACTTGGTCGCTCGCCAAAACATCCACGATGTGAACTTCCATCTGTATGTTTACCCCGCGAAATGGTTGACGTGTTGGGTGCAGTTCCACAATTTCTGGCTGGATAGCGGCCGCGACGCACTCTACAACGCGGGTGGCAATGCCACACGCCGCGACCCCACGGGCCGGGCCGGAACGTTCGTCGGCAACGAAATCGACCTCGTGTCGAACTTCCACCTGACGCCACGCTCGGACTTCCTCATGGGCTACTCGCACCTGTTCGGCGGCGGCTTCCTCCGCAACACATCCGGGCCAAACGCTGCGACGAACAGCAGCCTGTTCTACATGCAGTACGGCGTACGTTGGTAAAATCGAGCGGAGTAAAATCTCGCCTTGCGACCTTCACAGCAGTGGAAGTCGCAAGGTGTTTTCATTCGCGGCATTCCGTCAACCGCTTCAGCAAGAACGCCGTATACGCTTCCTTCACTGGCAACTCCATATCGTGCTGGATTCGCTTGCGTTGGGCAACCACTTTCTCGCCGGTGATCGGGTTCTCGGCCGTGCGTTCGAATTGCTCCCAGTGCGAGCCGGTGCCACGCTTTTGCCACGATGGTAAATCATTGAAATTGATGCCACCTTGAAAGAGTAATTCGTTCTTTTCCGCGACAGACAACCCTTGCATCGCGGCCGTCGCTTCAGCAACGGTTTGCCCTTTCTTGCGGAATTGCCAGTAGCTATGTGCGTTCAAAGAATTGCGGTGCGCATCTTCATTCCGCCAACGGAAATAATCGACGACATGCGCTACGGATGGCAGTTGCGAGATGCGACAATCAAACACCCCCATCGACCCCAACAGTAACGAAAACTTCGCACTCGCTTCGCCGGAAAGTACCGATTGTAGTTTGCGAAGTTTCCGACCGAAGCTGTTCTCATCGAGCGCGAACAAGAGCGAAATTTCGTCGCTCTGCGTGTACCCAAAGACGACATGGAAGCCGTACGCGGACATGAGGTGTTCGACGGTAGCCAGCATCATGTCGCGAAATCGCACATCGAATGGGGCTTCGAACGAATGCGTTTCTTTCGTCAATCGCGTGAAGCTACGACCATCGAGTCGGGCGACCATGTACAACCCCGGCAGCACGCAGTGATCGTGCGCCGTCTCGAACACCCGCATTTTTGCGTCGAGTTCATCGAATTTCATCGTTCCACTCCTCGACGATAAACGTGTTGGCCTCGCCGATTTTCACGTAGTACATTTCGTCGAACCCTTCGTCTTTCGAAGGCAATTCCATGCGGCCCGCCGAACCGAGGATGGCCTCTAACGGCACGTACTGCTTCTGCGGTCGCTGATCATTCCGCTTCTTGCAATCTTCGACAATCGACTGCAAATAGTAGCAAACTACGCGAAAACCCGCCTCTTTCGCTGCCTCGATGTAAACGAGTCGGTTGGCTCGCGTCGGGTTCGTGTTATCGACGACGAATCGCTGCTTCGCTTCGATACAAACATCGACGAACCGCTTCTCGCGCTTTCGCGTTTTGAGCATATCGAGGTTCACCCGCATGTGCGTCGTAAAAAATCTTTCCTTATAGAACGTCGATTTGCCCGCCGCCGGTATGCCAACGAAGATCACGGCTTCCATAGTGTTTCCACTCGCGTCCGAAAACGTGACTTACTTTGTTTGCGACCGTTCGAAGAAGTCCCAAATCAGTCGATTTGCGTCGGGGGCGTTTTCGGCGATGGCACCGCCGATTCGTGGGTTGAGTTGCCCTTTGCCGCCGGGCCAGTGATGGCCTTGGTTCGCGATAATCACCGACTGAAAAAGCACCTGCATCGGGTGCGAGTAGCTTTCGATTGCGAACGATTCACCGGGAATATCAGTCGGTATCGCGTCGCAACCGTTGGCGGTGGCCCAGTGTGCGAGCGTTGCGGGTGGTCGCGAAATCAGGCGGTTCCCCCATGGCACGCGGACCTCGCCGCCTCGTAGCGGCACGAGCGGGTCGGCATCGCCGATGATATAGATCGTCGGCACGGGCCGCGATGGTTTCACGTCGTTCGCCCAACACAGCCCGGCCACCGGTGCGATCCCCGCGAGGAGTTCGGCACGCTCGGCAGCGAAGCGGAAGGTCATGCCTGCGCCATTCGAAAACCCACTGAGATACACCCTTGCCGCATCGGCCCCAGTGCGTTCGATTGCATCGCGAATTACCACCGTGAGGAAATCGACGTCGTGGATCGTTTCCATTTCGGAAACGGCAGGAAGCGAACCGTCGTTCCAGCGAGTTGGATTCGTGAGAAACTTCGGCGGTCGGGAAGGGTCCGGCGGAAGGGCTTCGGCGACGACGAGCGAGAAGCCGTTGAGCGCGGCAAAGAACGGCAAGCGACATTCGTCGGCAGCCCATTCGGCCGTGCCGCCCGTGCCTGGCAGAAACACCAAGAGTGGCTGCGCATTCGCCGCAGCTCGCCACAACACGTACTTGCGCGGTTGTCCGCCGTGTTTCAAAACGATCGTTTGCACGCGGTCATTCCAGGGTCCATTCGCTGAGCGCGATCCAGTCCCTCGACACATCTTTCGTAACGGTGAAACGCACCGTGCGAACGCCCGTCACATCGGCGTCGAGATCGCTTTTCATGTCGAACTTCTCGCCGACCGCGGTCACGTCGTGGCTGGATAGTGTCTTGCCCGCTGCATCGATGAAGTCGAACCGGCCTGCCTGAACGTGATAGCCCGACCACTGGATATCGCGGTTCCCGAGTATTGTCATCGCGTGGATCGTCACGTCTTCGGGGAAAGTCACTTCCACCCACGGCGACTTGCCGGAACCGACCGTATCGCCGGTACCGGAGAACCAGATTGAAGTCTCGATGCCATCGAACAACTGCGTGACGGGGTAGCTGCCATAAACGGAACTCGCTCGTGTTTTCAGGCGACCCGCATACTTGGCGACGAGGCCTTTCTGCTTGGCACTCGGCGGGACCGCTTGTGGTGGTGCTTGTGGCGGTGCTGGGTTGGGGTTGAACGGGTTCGGGCGCGACGCCCGGCTGGGAACGGGTCGTTGTCGAGGTTGCGGATCGGGTTCGGGTTCCGGGTCTGGTACGAACTCGACCTTCGGTTGTTCTTTGACGGGTGCGAAGTCGTTCATCGCTACGGCGTCAGCGGGTTTCACGACCGCGACGGGTGGAGGAACTAAGGCAGCCACGGCGATCGGTCTGGGCGCATCTGCGGCGGCGGCTTTGCCCGCGATTGGCAGTACGGCCCAGACGATGGCGACGAGGCCGGAAAGCCCAAGCGCACCGACGACGACCAACCAGACCATTGAGAAGCCGGTCAAGACACCTGGCTTACTGCCACGCCCTTTCCGACTGTCGTTGTCGTTGTCGTCTTCGTCCCATTCCTTCTTCGGCTTGCGACGGGCCGGTTCGGCGGGCGGTTCCTCGTCGTTGGCACGCCGTCGCTTCTTGGGTCGTTCGTCGGCCAATTCGTACGACTGCGGTTGCTTCTCCGCATCCGGTGCCTTTTTCGCGGCAGGCACTTCCACGATGCCCTGGCAGTCTGCGCAGCGAATCTTCTTGCCCGCGAATTCATCCGGCGCGGGCAGCGTCGCAAGGCAAGACGGGCACGTTACTTCAATCGGCATGGCATTACCTCCCGTTTCGGTTCACTTTTTCGGTTGATTCGGCACCACTTCGTGTTCCCATCCATCGTTCGGCACGTCGTTCTGTTGGCCAATCACCGGCGCGAAGTTGTTCATCGGTCCGTTTAGACCAGGGTTGGCAACGACAAAAGGCGGCTTCGCGAAGACAATCGGCGCGGGTACATTCGGTCCATCATGTGGACCTGGCATTAATGCCGCCCGTAGTCCCACAATTATGGCGACTCCGACTACGACGGCGAGTGCAAGCCAGACTTTCGGAACGCCCGTTCTGCCTCCACCTCGCGGC
>JAYSYI010000018.1:0-7896 GCA_043727665.1 Limnoglobus sp.
TGTTACGGAATTTGACCCAGAGCGACTGAGAATGGAAATGATCCACGAGCCGAAGCTTCTCGAACGACTCGTCCGCCTAGCGCAACCCGATGGCGGTTGGGGTTACCGCGACGGTCAACCCGGCCACCTCGAACCGACTTGCTATGCGTTGCTCGCACTTGCGGGGGAACCGCAAAAGTATGCGGCCAGTATCGCAAATGGGTTACGTTCGTTGCAATCGCACGCACAAGCCGATGGCAGTTTCCGGCTCACGCGCGGCCGCCCGCAAGCGGTCTGGCCGACGTCAATGGTGTTGTTCGCCAAGCACAGCAGCGGTGTACCCGCAACGGATTTGTCGCGAACGGCGGAGCGTTTGCTGACGGTCGAAGGGCGTGTGTTGAAGGCCGACCCCGAAGTCGCGGACATGGTCGATATCGACGTACGATTGATGGGCTGGCCGTGGTCCGAAGATACGTTTTCGTGGGTCGAACCGACCGCGTGGGCGTGCCTCGCGTTGCGTGCCGTGGGTAAGGGCGATCACCCGCGCGTGCGGGAAGGTTTGCAGCTATTGCTGGATCGCGCCTTCGAAACGGGCGGTGCGAATTATGGCAACCGCACGGTACTCGGGAAGTCGACCGAACCGATTCCGGGGCCGACGGCGGTGCTGCTGATCGCGTTGCAGGGGATCGCGGACAATCCACGCATCGATGCGGCCAAGGGGTACCTTCGCGTTCATGCGGAACAAACGACGGACCTCGAACACCTCGCCTGGATCCGCATCGCGCTGACGTGCCATGCGACCGACGCAACGACCGTGGCCACCCTGCCACGCATCGACGCACGCATTCGCGAATCGCTGGAAATCGAGCTAAACGCTAGCGTCGGCGAAGGTCTCGGCGCGGGGCCGTTGCGGGTGGCACTTGCGGCAATTGCGTTAAATGCGGACGTGCGAAACCCGTTCAAACTATCTGATGGCGTGCCACTCCCGAGCGATGGCCCCGCGTTCGCGGACAAGGCGAACACCGCCGTCACGAAGTCCGAAGCACGTTCGTCTGGCGAGCGCGTCGGGCAGTTTTTCCGCGGCATCATGGTCCGTGGCATGAGCGCGCTGCGTAACCTGCCCGCGAAGTCGGGCGTCCACATTGGCAAGTGTACCGCGTACGACGACACGATGCTTACCGTGCTGAAAGCGCAGTACGAATGCTTCCGCCAAAGCGTGCCGATAAAGGGCAAACGCGTGGTGCTGAAGCCGAACCTCGTCGAGTACCACAAAGACAAAGTCATCAATACCGACCCGCGATTCGTCGATGCCGTCATTCGCTTGTTCCAGGAAGAAGGGGCGGCCGAGGTGATCGTGGCCGAGGGACCGGGACACTGGCGAAATGTGCAATTTTTAGTAAACGAGAGCGGCCTCGGCGATGTGCTTCGCAAACGCAACGTTCGGTTCGTGGACATCAATCACGACGAGCCGATCAAGATGCTCAACCTGGGGCGGACCACCGGGCTGGAGTTCTTGTACCTTTCGCAAACTGTGCTGAATGCGGACCTATTCGTGTCGCTGCCGAAGCTAAAGACGCACCACTGGGCGGGTGCGACACTATCGCTGAAGAACCTTTTCGGCACGTTACCGGGCATTTGTTATGGCTGGCCTAAGAACGAACTGCATTGGCGTGGCATTCCCAATAGCATCGTCGATATTGCTTGCACGCACACGCCGCACCTGGCGATTGTCGATGGCATTATCGGCATGGAAGGCGATGGCCCGCTCAACGGTACCGCGAAGCCGTGCGGGGCGATCATCATGGGGAACGATCTCGTTGCCGTCGATGCGACCTGTTGCCGCCTGATGCAGTTACCGCCAGAGCGCGTGCCGACGATCGTGCTTGCCACGGAGAAACGATTGGGGCATATGAGCGTGGAAAAGATCGTGCAACTCGGTGCGAGCATCGACGAATTGGCATCATTTTTCGAACGCCCACCCGGCATCGAATCGCAACTTTTGAAAGAACCGGTGAAGGTGTGACCGGTTTCTGATACTGTTCGCAGTAGCACGATCATTCGTTCTGTTGCGAGGCACAGTCATGTCTGAAGAGCGCATATCGGTCGGGTCGAGTTATAAGGAAGCAATCTTCGGTATCGTGGCCAGCGGTGCCGCGATTGGGATTATCGGGGGGCTATCGCTGCTCGCGTTCTCGCCGGAATGGGCACTCGGGTTAATTGCTGCCGGGTTACTTTTCGGGGTACTCGCGCTCGCACGCGGGTATGCCATCAGTCGCAAGCGCCGCTGGATTACGCCGACCGAGGAAGGCTTCCTGCTCGAAGATTCGCGCGGCCAATTCGACTTCACCGACGAACAAATCTCCGACCTCGGCACGTGGGCGAAAACGCGATTCTCGAACGGCGTGCCAAACGCGGTCGAACGCAAAGGCAGCCTCGTGATTGCCGCCGAATCGTTCGCGGCCACACTCGATTTCCGTTACATTGTGGCACTCAACAAGATCGACCCGCTTGAAGAATTCCTCGAACGCAATCTTGTGCGTCTGACCGACGAAGCCAAGGCGAATCTGGCGAGCGGCGATACGATTGAAGGCAAAGGCTGGACGCTCAACGCGAAGGAAATGGTCTGCACCGACGGTCGTGCGGCCAACAGTTTTCTCGTCAGCGATTTCACCGCCACCGATATCGTCGATGGCAAAGTCGCGATCTGGATTCGCGGCGATCCGAAGCCCGTCGTCCGCATCGCCGCCGGTTCGCCGAATGCGCTGGTGCTCGTTCGCGTACTTGCAAATCAACTCGCCGAGAAAGGCCCCGTCGTCGAGGATTCCACGGGGTTGGGGCGGATCATTTTCGAACGCGATAAGTCGACGCAACGCGGTCTCTTAGTGTTCTTGCTCGCGATTTTTGTGTTAGCCGCCATCGGCGGTGTGGTGCTTGCCATCGTTGAAAGTGGCAATCAACGAGACCAAGCGGGCATGCTAATTGGGATTGCAGTTGCAGTATTAGCACCGATCTTCTCACTCCTCATTTGGTTCAACCGTATCAACATCTTTCGCTGTCATACCAATGGTGTCTGTTACATCAAAACGCGATCCCGGAAAGAGATTGCCTTCGAGGACGTCCGCGTCTTCACCTACAACGCAGTGCGGAACTATTACAACGGGGCCTACACCGGTACGGTCATTTCGCTGAACTTCGAACCCGGCGAAGGCACCGAAGGCGATGCGATAAAGTACTCGGCGAACGTCAAAAATTCCGATGGCGAAATCGACAATCTTCGGGAACACGTGAGCCGGGTAATGGCCGGTCACATGAGGAAGCGGTTCGATGCCGGGCGACCTGTGCGGTGGACCGATGCAGTCCGTTTCATGGAAGATGGCCTGGAGGTCATCGTCCCCGGCGGCGTGTTTTCGAAGGGGAAAAATCGCGTCGTGCCATTCGCGAAAATCTCCGGATACGACATGAAGGACGGCTACTTTTATCTGTTCGAGAAGGGGCAAAAGGACGTGCTCTATTCCGTGATCGTGAGTGCGCCGAACTTCTTTCCGGGCCTCGCCATGCTCAACACGATCCTCTACCCGGCCGTACCGAGACCGGCCGATGACGACGATGATGACGAGATTCCCACGGTGCAACCGGAACGCGAAGACGGTGCCGATTAATATTGAGCGTGTGGCAATTTCGTTCCCAATTGAAGGCGGGCCGGATGCGGGATGTCGATGTGCGGATTATCGGTGCGGGTTTAGCGGGGTTGGCGTGCGGTCGTAGGCTTGCGCAGTGCGGTGTCACGTTTCAGATACTCGAAGCGTCCGATGCCGTGGGCGGGCGTGTTCGCACGGACATCGTCGACGGATTTCGGCTCGATCGCGGTTTGCAAAGTTATCAGACGGCGTACCCAGAAGGATTGCGGGTTCTCGATCTCGATGCACTGGATTTCCAGCGTTTTTCGCGACAACTGATGATTCGGCACAACGGGCGATTCCATCGGCTCGCTTCGCCGCTCGATAGTATTTCGGGTGCCGTCCGCACAATTCTATGCCCCATCGGCTCGACGCTGGACACGTTACGGTTGCTGCGTTGGAAGTGGTGGTGCGACCGCATGGGCAGCGAAACCGCATGTACGAACGCCGTGGGACCAGACGCCACCATTCACGAAGAGTTGCGTTCCGTTGGGCGATTCACCCCGCACATGATCGAACGATTCTTCCGCCCCCTATGTACGAGCGTTTTGCTCGACCCGAGCTTGGCGAGTTCCGCCCGCTTGTTCCGCAACTATTTTCGCACCTTCAGCAACGGTTACGCAGCGATACCCGCAACGGGTATGCAGGCGATTCCCGATCAACTGGCAAATGCATTACCGCAAGGTTCGGTTCGACTCAACACGCGTGTCACAGGGGTGTCAGTAGGCGGAGTGATGCTCGCCAACGGCGAGCGATTGACTGCGCGAGCGGTGGTTGTCGCGACCGAAGCACCGACTGCGGCGAGGCTGTTGAGCGCGACGGTAACCGATCCCGGTTCGTGTGGCGTGACGACGTTTTACTACGCGGCCGACCGTTCGCCGATTGGCAAACCGATGCTGATGTTGAACGGGGAAGGGCAGGGGCCGATCACCTTTGCAGCCGTGCTTTCGGATGTCGCGCCGAGCTACGCGCCGCCGGGTCAATCGCTGATTGCGGTATCCGCCGTGGGTGCCATGCCACCATCGGAAAGTGAAGTGCGTTCGCAGTTGGCCGATTGGTTCGGCCTGCCGGTTGCATCGTGGCGAATGCTGCGTTCATACCATATCGAACATGCCTTACCCGAGCAAAAAGTGGCCCATCTGACGCCGTGGTCGCGACCCGTTCGCGTCGGACCAGACTTATACATGTGTGGCGATCACCGCGACCGCGGTTCGATCGACGGCGCACTCGCATCAGGTTTCCGCGCCGCACAAGCTTGTGCGGAAGAGTTAGCAAAGTAGATCGGAAAGCGTTGCGATTCGCGGCGTCACTTTGGGATAACGTGACGATTCATCAAGCAGAATCGCGTGAAAACCGGCGGTGTTGGCACCGTTGAAATCGTTATCGAAGTCGTCGCCGACGAACGCGATGGTGTGCGGCGGCGGATTGCCGAGGCGTTCGCGAACGATGTCGAAAAAGCAACCCGATGGTTTGCGATAGCCGACGATCGAACTGATAATTACGGTTTCCAAAAATCGCGAGAGTGCGGGGAATCCGTCGATGACCGTTTGCAATCGCCGGTCGAGATTGGAAGCCAAACCGAGCGTGTATCCTCGCTCGTGGAATGCTTCGAGAACCGCCACCGCATCGTCCGCAACGACCCACGATTCGGGCTGGGCATAGTGTTCGTACAGTTCGCGGAAACAGGCTTCGGCGTCGGACACTTCGTACAGAGTCTCAGTCACAATTTGCTGCCAACGCTGTCGTTCTCGCGCTTCGGAAGTCACCCAACCCGCATCGCGATCGATCGTTTCTTGTTTGCGAAATGCGGCCGGGAATCGCGCGCGAATTGTCTCGGGGGCAATCTCCGCACCATGTCTCGCTGCGAACTCCGCATACACCGTGGCCACCGATGGTGTCGGGTGGATCAGCGTGCCAACCGCGTCGAAAATGACTGCGCGAAAGTCGTCGGGCAACACGTCACTCGGCCTCTGTTGCGTGGCGTGTGCCGTTCGTGCCGGGTATCACAGATCGCTTCGGCTGGCCGGGGTTCGTCTTGGCTTTCCCGACGCGACGTACCGTACGCTGTGCCATGGCCGGCACCGCTTCTTGACTGGCCTTTACTGCTGTGGCGACCTTAATGAGGTGCAGGCCGCCGCGAAACAACACGAAGCCGATGACGACCAACGGCCCCGCCGTGAACACCCGCTTCGCCGATGCAAATAGATACGCTTCGCCGAACGACGCGAGGCCTATCACGATCAACAACCAGCCTGCGATTTCGCGCAACCAGAACGTCATGGGTCACTCCGTTTCGTTAACGAATGATAAAGAACGCCAGTAACAACATCAGCACGCAGAGGCCAACGAAGCCGAAAAACAGCACATTGAAGACCCGCTTACCCGACTTCTTGAATCGTCGCCACCATTCGCCCGGATTCCGCTGATCGACAATGCGAGCCGCACGCCAGGTTTCGATGCGGGCATATTCGCGACGCGATTCCAGCCAGCCCGTGTCCAGGAGTAGCAGTTTCGCTTCCTCGCGATTCCACTGGCGGATTTGCCAGTACCAAAACACAAGTCGCGCAAGGCCAACCACGCAGCCGAAGCCGAGCGTAAACAACAAGAACCGACTGACCGCGATACCGGTGAGATCTGGTCGGCCGCGACCGAGTGAAAACTGGCGGAGGCGGATCGGCGGAAAGACTTTCGAATCGACTTCGAGTTGCGTGATGAACAGCCACACGAACTGCCCGGCGATCGTCGTGCCGACCGCGAACAGGATCATCATCAGGAGTTCGTTATTGGAAATGAGGCGTGGCGGCCGTCGGTCGAGCACGTCGCGGATCGACCTTGCGACCTTCACTCGCTCATCGGGAAACGCCTGCTTTGCTAGGCTATAAACTCTAAACTGCGCATGGAGATAAACGAGCACGGCAGCCACGAGCAACATATCGAACGGCGAAAACGATGAAGTCGATAATTCGGAACGCATACCCGGTAGCGGTGCGCCGAATGGATTGACCGCCAGGTACGCTACGGTGACCACGAAGAATCCCGGCATTGCCGTCCAACGTAGTACCATCGCCAGGAGGCCGATCAGCATCGGAACTCCACCCGCAACCAGCGAGCCGGTACTTAGCTGAATGACGAATATCGCAATCAGCGCGCACCCGGCTACCATCACGTAGCCGCGAACCCGCTCGTCGAGCAGGACTTTCAAGTACGCCGGTAAGCTGTTCGGGTACGTCATCGGCGACTCCTCGCGCCGCGAACGCGATCGAGCCGGTCCAGAATCGCGCGGATCGGATCGCGATCCGTCACGCGCAGAACCGTCGCACCAACACGCACGAGTTCCTTTTGCAGTGTCTCGTAACGCTGTTGATATCCGCGTACGAGTGCGATCTTCACGAGTTTCGATACTCGAAGGAGTTCCATCGGGTCGATCTCTTTCGCGCCGCCAGGCTCCGGTGTGGGCACATCGCTCGGCCATGGCACGATGACCATCACATGGTGGTGCCGACTGCGTGCGACGCGCACCGCCTTCAGCACGGCCGCCATGTCGTCGCCGAGTTCGGTGAGGTCCGCGAGGATCACGAACAATTCGTTGTCGCGCGCACGCGATACGGAGCCGAGAATCGCATTTTGCAGCACCACGGCTTTCGATTCACTGCGGAAGCGGTAACGCCCATCGCCATCATAAAGTGCCACTGGAACTTCGACGTGATGATCGGCGAGGAACTTCCCGGCCCGTGCCGCGAAAAATTCATCGTCGTGAATGTAGCGTTCGACCGTCGCGGGTGTGCCACCATCGAGCACCGTAAAGATCGCCCCGAGTTGTTTGCGCTTCCGTCGCATCGGTGCGTGCGGCGAAAAGAAACCGCGAATACCGTGAATCAACCAGAAAAATACGGTCACTGTGATCGGCAAGTTCAACAGCAGAAGCATCGCGAGGAGAAACAACGGGACATCGAGCAGGAGATAGTTCGACTTCGGTCGTTGACGCACAATTCGCGCACAAAAATTAATCCACTCCGTAAAGAGCGGCATAATGCTCTGGAGCCACTTCGGCATCGGGCCAAGGAGCATGTAATAGAGCGCCAGAACGCCCGGAGCGTTAACGATCATGCTGAACAGAATGGGGATCCACGCGAGCCAACCCCAACGCGTGTCGAGTAGCGGCTTCCAAAACAGGCCCCATGGCTGCGAGTTCAGGCTGCGGTCGAAGAGATCGGGGTACAGTTCTTGCGCGAGCGGATAG
>JAYSYI010000019.1:0-2561 GCA_043727665.1 Limnoglobus sp.
CGGCGAGTGTGCGGCGCGATGGCAAATCGCTCGCCGAAATTGCCCGCCACGAACTCGGTAAACCGGCGGCGATCATCGCCTCCGCAGCGATTCTGTTCATTGTAATTATCGCACTCGCGGGCCTCGGGTTCGTTGTCGTGAAAGCTCTCGGCGGCGAAGAAGCGAAGCTTCCCGCCGGGATGCAACTTCAACTTCCCGAAACGCACACGGGCAAATTCATCGGCAACGTCTGGCAACTTCCCGCCGGTTGTAACGTTCGATATGTGCCCGATCAACCGTGGTCGCTCCGCACCGAAGCGATCCAGATTCGCGTGCCAACCGCCAGTGCGAACGAGAGCATCTGGAAGCCGGCGATCGTCGCGTTGCCGCCCGGTTGTAGTCAGGTGATTCCCGGTTCGTCGTGGGGCACTTTCACGATTGCGTGCACGATTCCGATTGCGCTGTTCGTCGGGTTGTGGATGCACAAATTGCGTAAAGGCCGCGTCATTGAAGCTTCGCTGATCGGCGGCGCGATGACGCTCGCTGCCGTCGTTGTCGGTGGTTCGATCCCCGGTTCCGCGCTCGAACCGTACTTCTCGCTCACTCGCGAACAGACGATTCTTTCGCTCGTCATTTACGGCTTCGTAGCCGCTGTGCTGCCCGTCTGGCTGTTGCTCGGGCCTCGCGATTACCTGAGTAGTTTCCTAAAAATTGGCACCGTCATTTTGCTCGTCGGAAGCGTCATTGTCGGCAACCCGCCGCTGAATGCTCCAATGCTGAACGAAACCTTCCTCAACGGCGGTCCGACCTTCGAGGGCAGCATTTTCCCGTTCGTGTTCATATGCGTAATGTGTGGCGCGGTCAGCGGGTTTCACTCGCTGGTGGCCTCGGGAACGACGCCAAAGATGATCGAAAAGGAATCGCACATTCGCACCATCGGTTACGGTGCGATGCTCATCGAAGGCCTCGTCGGCGTGACGGCACTCATCGCGGCGGCGGCGCTCCCCACAGACCTCTATTACGACATTAATATTGCGATCGACGACATGCCGAAATGGGCCGAGCAAGTTCGTGAAGTAAACGCGAAGTATCGCACCGAGCCGATGCACCAACTCGGCGTCAGCGGCGTGTCGCACATGGATCTCGGCCAGATGGAAGAGAAGGTCGGCGGCGAGTCTCTACGCGGTCGCACGGGGGGTGCCGTCACGCTCGCGGTGGGCATGTCGGTCGTGTTCACCGATGCGTTTCAGTGGCTCGGTATCGCGGGCGATTCGGTGCTGAAATACTGGTACCACTTCGCGATTATGTTCGAGGCGCTGTTCATTCTGACGACGATCGACGCGGGTACGCGGATCGGGCGGTTCCTCGTGCAGGAAACCGTGGGCCGGGTGTATGCGCCGTTCGCGCGGCCCGACTGGCTGCCGGGCGCGATCCTCGCGAGTGCCATCGTGACGGGCAGTTGGGGCTGGCTGATTTACACGGGAAATATCCGCACAATCTGGCCGATGTTCGGCGTCGCGAACCAACTGCTCGCGGTGCTGGCGTTGACACTCGTCACGACGTGGCTCGTCAACAACGGTCGCGGCCGGTACGCTTACGTGACACTCCCGCCGATGCTCTGGGTCTGTTCGACGACGCTGACCGCAGGTACGAACCTGATTACCGTGCAGTTCCCGAACATGATCTTGAAGGGGCAAATGCTACGAGACTCCGGCGACCCCGCCGGCGTGCGAATGATCACCACCGGCTACCTCAGCATCGGCCTCACGTTATTCGTAATTACCTCCGTCGGCACGCTCGTCATCTGGGCCATCGCGCGCTGGGCCAGCGTGTTATTGAAACGCGGTTAATCCGCATTGGCATCACCCGAACAGCCCCAAGATCGGGTCGCCGGTTGCGATGCGGTAGGGTCGGTTGGTACCGTCGTGGAAATGGCTGGCGGGGTCGATGCCGAGCGCGTGGAACAGCGTGGCGGCGAGGTCGCCGGGCGTGACGGGATTCTCGCCAGGGTATGCCGCAATGCGGTCCGAGGAACCGTAGGTGGCACCGGGCCGAATGCCCGCACCCGCGAGCATCACCGTGTAACAGCCGCCCCAGTGTTTCCGCCCCGGCGAACTGCCCAGGAAGTTTTTTTCGACGCCCACGCGCGGCGACCGACCAAACTCGCCCATTACCACGACGAGTGTCGTTTCCAATAATCCGCGCACTCGCAAGTCTTCGAGTAGTGCCGAGACACTGCCATCGAATCGCGGCAACAGGTGCGTTCGCATCGCGTCGAAAATATCATTGTGCGTGTCCCATCCGTACTGATCGGTGTCGGTCGGGTGGTGGTCTTGCCCGCGAATGCAATGGTTGAAAAACACCGTCACCCATGGCACCCTGGCCTCGACGAGGCGACGTGCGAGCAAGCACGCCTGCCCGGAACGATGCCGCCCGTAACGCTCGCGGAGTTTCGCCGGTTCGCGGTCCAAGTCGAAGGCATCGCGGGCCACCGGCGAGAGTAAAAAATCGTACGCCTGACTGGCCAGTGTCAGTTGGTCGGTTGGCAACGGGCGCGCGTGGCGTTCGAGTTCGCCGACGAG
>JAYSYI010000020.1:0-2559 GCA_043727665.1 Limnoglobus sp.
AATCACTTTGATGACCAAATTTGTGATTACGAAAGCCGAATTCGAGGAGGCCCGCGAGCATCTTCTTTGGGCGGTCGCCGCGGCCGAGAAGCACCAGTATGCCTTTGCGGTGCAGCTTCGGGAGACCGTGACGCGATTGCTTGGCGGGAGCGTGTGACTTCTCCCATTCGGAATGCCATCGGATGTTCTTGCGTTCCCTTTTAGCCATGCCGTAGTCCGCTGTTTCCGCTATCTAACGTTCTTGTTACTCTCTCGCGAAAGGTGGCCTGAGATGCTTGCGTTGGCTCCGTTTCTCCTTACGTTGGCGATGATGCCGATCGGGCCGACGGTGCGTTCGGCGACGTTTACCGAAGCGATGCAGTGGGAACTGGTTGCCGCGTCGCCACGGATTGCGAGTATGGGTGCGCGTGGCGATATCGCTACCGGCGTAACCATCGGCCAACGCGATGGCATTGCCTACGTGCTGACTGCCGAGCATGGTGTACCGGGCACCGACGAACGCGAATTGCACTACTTTACCAAGGAAAGCTACCCCGTGCCCGCGCGAAAGATCGCTGGCGCAGTCGTGGCACTCCGGCTCAGCGAACCCGATATCGCGCTGCTGAAAGTGCCAATTGGCAACGAGACTTTGCCGATAATGAAGCTCGCGGCACCGGGCAAACGGCCGAAAAAATATCCCGTGCTCGTTCTGTCGATCGGCTGCGATGACACGCGTGCGCCGTTCGCGATTACCGATACCATCCGTGCCAAGAAGTTGGTACGACGACCGTTGGGGAAGGTTGCGTTTTTCTGGGAAACCGACACGCCACCGAACCCCGGCCGTTCGGGCGGTGCGCTCATTGATGCCACGGGCCGCGTCATCGGCATCTGCTCCGCATCGCAAGATGGCCACGGCTATTTCGCGCACCTCGATGAAATCCAGGCCGGGCTGAAGCGAAATGGCTTCGGGTGGCTGGTCGAAAATCCGTAGATTCTGAGTGTGCCTGTGCGTTGCCAACTGGAGTTTTGCCGATGCTGCGTTTCCGCCTGATGGCGTACCTGACTCTCGCGATTGTCTGCGTCGGTTTTGCACTGGTGGCGACCGCGTGGGGCCAAGGCGAACCGAACGCGAAACCGCATGCGGCTACGAGCCAACAGGTAAAACTCGAAACGACGGACGGAAAAACGCGGACGGGAACGATCCCGAACGAGACGTTCCGTTTAGAAGTCGATTTTGGCACGCTCGATTTGAAGATCGCGAAGGTCAAAGACATCGATTTCGCAATCGAGGACAACGTGCTGACGGCCCGCGTCGAACTGACGGACAAGTCGCATCTCATCGGCAAACCGCTGCTCCCCGAACTCGCGATCACGCAAGACGATGGCAGCATAACGACTGTCCCACTAAGCGAAATGCGCGAACTGACGATCGTTCGCCCGCCGGTGAAACTATCGCTGGTCGCGGCGATCGTCGGCCTGCTCACGCTCACCGTCATGGAGATCGTGCTCGGCATCGACAACGTGATTTTCCTTGCGATTCTCGCTGGGAAACTCCCGCTGTCACAGCAACCGCGTGCCCGTCGCATCGGCTTGGCGGCGGCACTCGTGACGCGGTTGGGCTTGCTGTTTTCGCTGTCGTTTTTGCTTGGCCTGACAAAGCCCGTGTTCACGTTACCAATCCCCGGCATGGTGCCCGAAGCCCGCGATATTTCGTGGCGCGATCTCATCCTACTGGCCGGAGGCATCTTTCTCATCGTGAAAAGCGTCATGGAGATGCACCACAAAATCGGCGAAGCCCACGACGAAGCGACGCCGGGGAAAGTCACTGTAGCCCGTCAGGCTTCGAGCTTCGCGAAAATCATCTTGCAGATCGCGATCATCGACATCGTCTTTTCGCTCGACTCAGTGATCACCGCCGTCGGCATGGTCGACACGCTCTGGGTGATGGTCGTGGCGATGGTGATCGCGATGCTCGTGATGTTGATGTTCGCCGGGCCGATTAGCCGCGTTGTGGAAGCGTACCCGACGATTAAAGTGCTGGCACTGAGTTTCCTGATACTCATCGGCGCGCTGTTGGTCGCCGAGGGTATGGGCCAGCATATGGACAAAGGCTACGTCTATTTCGCGATGGCGTTCGCCGTCGGCATTGAACTCGTCAACCTCTGGCTACATCCCAAAGGCGTCGCGCGATACGTCACAGGGTGAACGTACCGTGCATCTGCAAAGGAGTTATCGATGTGGACCGCTTGGATTAGTGCGTTTGTGTTGGCAACGGTGGCGGCTGAGCCACCGACGACGACGGTACGCATCACGGGGTTGTTCGCGCCGGATCGGGAAAAGGATCTGCGCGAACTTTTCGCGAAGTGGCCCGAATTCCAAATCGTTCGCATCGATTTCGAGTTCGCCGAAGTGGAACTGCGATTCGATGCCGAGAAAGTGTTCCCGAAAACGAAACCGGCGGAACGGCTTGCGAAGCTCGATGACAAAGTCCGCGATGCCTCGATCGGCACCTTCGGCGTGAAGCCGCTTTCTTCCGTGCCGCGCGACAAATTGACGCAGATCGAGATCGCCGTGGTGGGC
>JAYSYI010000021.1:0-7863 GCA_043727665.1 Limnoglobus sp.
CAAACACGATGACACAAACGATCTCGCCCGCCTCCACGGACACCACGCCGAGTTGTTGAGTGCGTTTCGGAAAGGTCCGAAAGCGGCGGCGGTGAAAGCATTGGAGAAGCATATCGATGAGAACTGAATCGCAACGTAGCGAAAGTCACGCTCTGTCCGCAGTGTGTGCGGCCGTGAATCGCAAGCGTCTGCTCGATACTGCCATTCGATTGATTGCGAAACCGAGTCCCACCGGTTCGGCAGGCGAAGTCTCCGACGAGCTTGCAGCGATACTGATCGAAGACGGATTTCCCGTCGAACGGGTCGCCGCAGGGCACCCCACCGCACCCGCCGTCGTGGCACGGTATTCGTCGGGTCGCGCCGGCCGAACGCTCCAATTTAATGGGCACCTCGATACGGTGCATCTGCCGTTCGTGCCACCGAAAGTGATCGGCGACCGCCTCACTGGTAGTGGGTCGTCCGATATGAAAGGCGGAATCGCGGCGGCGGTCGAAGCGTTGCGCGCGATTCGCGATGCCGACGGCATTAGCGGTGGCGCGATTTTGCTCACGGCACACGACCTCCACGAAACACCGTGGGGCGATGGCAGTCAACTCGATGGACTGCTTGCAGAAGGGCACGTTGGCGATGCGGTGTTGCTTCCCGAATACTTCAACTCGGCGTTACCCGTGATCGGCCGCGGCGGTTTCACTTGGGTGGCGACGATTCGCCGACCCGGCCCACCGGTTCATGAGGTGTATCGCCCGAACGAACCGAGTGTAATCGGCGTCGGTGCGAAACTTGTCGCGAAACTGGAACAACTCGATGCCACGCTCGCGATGCGTCCCGACCCACTGGCCGGCGCTGCGAGTGCGTTTATTGGTACGATCCAGAGCGGATCGATTTATAATGAATTTCCACAGACATGCCGGTTGGAGGGAACGCGTCGTTGGCTACCGGGAACGCGATTTGACGATGTGGACTGCGAGTTACGTGAATTGTGTAACGGACTGGCGCTTGAAACGGGAACGACAATCGATGTCGAAACGCACCTGATGCGCGACGCATTCCTGTTGGACACAACCGACCCGTTCATCGGCATCTTTCAGTCGACGTATGCGACAATGATGGGCGAGCAACTGCCAATCGGCGGAAAGCCATTCGTCGACGATGGCAACTCGTTTTTCTCACATGCGGGCGTACCGGCAATTACGCACGGGCCAACAGCGGGCGGCGCACACACGACGGCGGAGTGGGTCAACATCGACGACCTCGTTCGCGTCGCTAGACTTTATGCATTGATTGCCACGATGTACTGCCCCCACACGACGTAAGGTGAAATATGAGTCACGGCGTACCGCGTCGTTCGTTCCTTGCCGATACGGGCCTCGGCTTCACGGGGCTGGCACTCGGCGCGATGATGTTTCGCGATGGCGTTGCGCAAGCCGCCGAACCCAAACTCGGCGTCGAGAGTGGGCCGCATCATGCACCGAAGGCCAAGTCGGTGATTTGGATCTTCCTGTGCGGCGGCGTTTCGCACCTCGAAAGCTGGGATCCGAAGCCAGCATTGAACGCGCATGCGGGCAAGTCGATCGCCGATACGCCATTTGCGGATGCCGTCAAAAAGCCTGGCACGGATGTCGTCGAAGGGAACCCGAAACACGGTAACCGCAAAACGCTGATGGCGCTGAACTGCGGCTACAAAAACTACGGGAAGTCCGGGCTACTCGCAGCCGATTGGTGGAAGCACACTGCCGAGATGGCCGACGAAATGGCCGTCGTGCGGTCGCTCTGGACTTCGGATAACGACCACGGCGCGATGCTGCAATTCCACACGGGGCGACACGTCCGCGAAGGCGCGCACCCGACCGTTGGCTCGTGGGCTTGCTACGGCCTCGGCTCGATGACCGACAACCTGCCCGAATACGTTGTGCTCGGCGTGCCGCCCGGCGATTGTTGCGGCGGCGAATGGGCGCACGGTGCGGCGTACCTCGGGCCGGAACATGCCGGTGTTCGGCTCAACACTAACGGCCAAGCCCCGTTACCTTTCGGCAAACGGCCCGCCGGAAAGTCCGCTGAAGAGCAAGCCAAAGAGTTCGGACTGATCGGCAAGCTCAATCGCCTTTCGGGGATCGATTACCCCGACGACCCGCAATTGCAGGCGCGCATCAAGTCGTACGAACTCGCGTTCAAAATGCAGACGGCCGTTCCCGAAACGCTCCAACTCGAAAAAGAAACCGAGGCGATGCGCACGCTATACGGGCTGGACAAACCGGAGACGGCCCCGTTCGGAAAGCTATGCCTATCGGCACGTCGGCTCGTGGAACGCGGCGTTCGCTTCGTGCAGATTTACCACGGGGGCGGCGGTGGAGGCGAGTGGGATGCACACGCGAAGATCAAGGACAACCACACGAAACTCTCGACGCAAACGGATCGCCCCATCGCCGGTTTGCTCAAGGATTTGAAGCAAAGCGGAATGTTAAAGGATACACTCGTCGTCTGGGCGACGGAGTTCGGTCGGTCGCCGGGGGCCGAGGGCGATGGCCGCGATCACCACCCGCAGGCGTTCAGCGTCTGGCTAGCGGGTGGCGGAATTAAAGGCGGCATGGTTCACGGCAAGACTGATGAGATCGGCTATCAAGTGACGGAAAATCGCCACTACGTGACCGACATTCACGCCACCGTGTTGCACCAACTCGGGCTGGATGCGCGAAGCCTTGAAGTCCCCGGTCGCAAGCGATTGGATATCGATTTCGGCAAACCGATCACGGAGATCATCGGATGATTCGTCTGCTCGCTGCCGTCGCCGTGATGCTGGCATTGTCCGCGACGGGGTTCGCGAAGCCGATCCACAAGCAGGCGCTCGCGCTGCATATGGGGCCGTACCTGTTGGCTAAGGTCAACGACTGCCGGTTGTGCCACGTGCCGGGCGACACCGGGCCGAACGACGACAAACCTCGCAATCCGTTCGGCGAACGTTTGGAAGAAGTGCGGAGGGAACTCAAGAAAGCGGGCAAGCCGTTCGATATCCCCACGCGTTTCGAGATGATCGCGGACGAAGATACAGACGGCGACGGCGTTCCCAACTTGCTCGAAATCTTAACGGGGCACTCTCCCGCCGATGCGAAAGACAAGCCGAATGCCGATGAATTAACCGCCGTCGTAAAGACGCTCGCCAAGTATCGTCGCTTCCTCGCATCGTACCCGTGGCGTCCGTTCGAGCCGGTGAAACGCCCCGCCGTGCCGATGACCAGCGGCGCATGGGCAGGGAACCCCATCGATGCGTTCATCTCTGCTGGGCACCGCGAACACGAACTCGTACCGCGACCCGAAACCGACAAACGCACGCTGTTGCGCCGGGTTAGTTTCGACTTGATCGGCTTGCCGCCGATACCCGAAGAACTCCACGCATTCCTCGCGGATACGTCCCCCGATGCCTACGCGAAAGTCGTCGATCGCTTGCTCGCGTCGCCGCGTTACGGCGAACGCTGGGGCCGCCACTGGATGGACGTGTGGCGCTATTCCGACTGGGCCGGATGGACTGACGGCAAAGACGTCCGCGATAGCCAACCACACGTCTGGCGCTGGCGCGACTGGATCGTCGAGAGCGTGAACGCGGACAAGGGTTACGACCGGATGGCCCGCGAGATGCTGGCCGGCGACGAGATCGCACCCGAAGACCCGAAGACACTTCGTGCCACCGGCTATCTCGTTCGGAACTTCAAAACGAGCCGCGAAAAGTGGATGACTGACGTCGTCGATCACACTTTCCTCGCATTTCAGGGGCTAACGCTCGGTTGTGCCCGATGTCACGATCACCTGTACGACCCGATTAAGCAGACCGAATATTACCAAGTTCGCGCCGTGTTCGACCCGCACAAAGTCCGCATCGACGCCGTCCCCGGTGAAGCCGACACCAAGAAAGACGGCCTCGCCCGCGCCTTCGATGCCGACCCGAAAGTCGTCACGTACCTCTACGAACGCGGCGACGAACGCACCCCGGACAAAGACCATCCGCTATCGGCGGGCATCCCGCAATCACTCGGCCTGAAGTTCCCCGATGTGAAAAGCGTGGGTACAAGTACCGGTCGCCGTACCGCATTCGCCAACTGGCTGACCGACGCAAAAAACCCGCTGACTGCGCGGGTGGCGGTGAACCACATTTGGCTGCGGCACTTCGGCCAGGCGTTGGTGCCGAGCGTGTTCGACTTCGGCAAAAACGGCCGCCGTCCGATGCAGCCCGACTTGCTCGACTGGCTCGCCGCCGAGTTCGTCGAACGCGGTTGGTCGATGAAGCACATCCACAAGTTGATCGTAACCAGCCGCACATACCGGATGTCGTCGACGCCTGACGCGAAGGACGCCGCACTCGACCGCGACAACAACTATTATTGGCGAATGCCCCCACGCCGGCTCGAAGCGGAAACGGTACGCGATCACGTTCTGTACGTGGCCGGGAAACTGGATGTCACAATGGGCGGCGCGGATATCGATCACGCGCTCGGGCTGACCGTGTTCCGCCGGAGTATGTATTTTCGCCACGCTCACGAGAAGCAGATGGAGTATCTGAAGCTGTTCGATGTGGCGAGTACGAGCGAATGTTACCAGCGCAAAGAGAGCATCATCCCGCAACAGGCACTCGCACTGGCGAACAGCGAATTGAGCACAACGATGGCGAAACTGCTCTCACAACGAATTGCGAAAGAGGTCGGCAACGATCAGCCGAAGTTCGTGACTGCTGCATTCGAGCAACTGCTCGGCCGCCCGCCCACCGCTACCGAAGCGATCGAATGCGCGGCATTCCTCGCGCAACCGGATCGCCGCGCCGGCCTCATTTTGGTGCTCTTCAACCACCACGAATTCGTCACCGTCCGCTAAACAGAGAATGCGATATGAACGCGGTTGCCCCGTCGGAATCCGAACTTTGGCAGCGTTTGCATGAGAAATCGTACGTAGCCGCCGTTTGCGATATCCTCGATTCGTTAGGCTATCGACAACAGGCGATGCACCACCGGTTGCGGCCATTGCTTCCGGATCGCGAGAATTGCGGCTTTATCGGCCGCGCGCGAACGATCCGCTGGATGGAGGCCGACTACGCCGACGCGATGAATCCGTACGGGCTGGAAATCGAGGTGATCGACTCGTTGCATACGGGGGACGTCGCCGTTCACTCGACCGACTTCGCGGGGACGAATGCACCGTGGGGCGAGTTGATGTCTACTGCCGCACAATATCGTGGGGCCGTCGGCTGCGTTTGCGATAGCCAAATCCGCGACTGCGTGAAGACCATCGCACTCGGCTTCCCCGTCTATTACACCGGTATTCGACCATTGGATTCGATGGGCCGTGGCCGCGTGATGGCCTACGACGTCCCAGTAAGATGTGGTGACGTACTCGTGCAGCCCGGTGATACGATCTTCGCCGACTTCGATGGCATCGTCGCGATTCCGAAATCGGTTCTCGCCCAGGTCGTCGAACAGGCGTGCCACAAAGCCGAACAAGAGTCGCTTTCGCGAACCGAGTTGAAAGCCGGCAGTACGTTGCGGGAAGTGTTCGATCGCTACGGTGTGTTGTGATTCTTGGTTAGATACATCCTGTTATCTTCGAAGTCGGTCATCATCGTCCTTCAAGTCGAGCTTTGACGGCTGTTGGTTGACGTAAATCGCAACATTGAACGAACTAACCCCCTGGCGTACAGTTGATTAGCGGCAGGCTCAAAAGTCATGCAGATCGCGCCGTCACTTTCGAGCACTATGCGGTTAAAATTGCTATTACTTTTCAACCCTTCACTAACTCCGACCACATTGCTTTGTATTCCTTGAGGAATTGCGTGCCGGTTTCGACGTCGTACGATTTGCCGACTTCGCACATCGTGTAGCGGTCATAGCCGATACCTTGCAGGCGTTGGAATAGGTCGCGGTACGGGTACTTGCCGGACTTGTCGTTGGTCAGGTCGTTGATGTGGCACGCTTTAATGTACGATTTGAGTAAATCGAAACCCTCGGCAATCGAACCATCAATAATGTCGGTCGGGTTCGAGTTCCAGGTGACGCCGACGGATTTGTGCCCGCACGCGTCCATGATTGCCTTCATGTTTTTGGGGATCGCGGTCACGGGTCCGTGAACTTCGACCCAGATTTCGATTCCCGCATCGGCGGCGGCTTTCCCGCACAAATTGAGTGCCTCACCGATCTGGTCACAAGCGGCTTCGACGGTCATGCCCTTTGCCACGCCGTTCGGTCGAACCTTCACGCCTTTGCCACCGAGATCGGCGACGAGTTGCACGAACTGCTTGCAGTCTTCGACGTTCTTTGCGACTACGGATTTGTCTGCCGCGTGATATTCGCAGATGCTACCACTGCCCCAGAACTTCACGCCCGCATCGGCGAATTGCTGCTTCACGGTCTTGCGTTCGTCGGCTGTCAATTTCGGTTCGACGCCGTGTTTGTGCGTCGTGCGACACTCCACCGCCGCGATGCCCTGCGCCTGACACACTTTTATGATCGAAGGCAGATCCCACGACTGCACAACGTTGTAAGTCACGAGGCCAAGTTGAAACTTCGACGCTTTCGGAGTCTCGGCAGGGGTGACACCCGCGAGGGTGGCCGCACCGGTGGCAGCCAGAAACGAACGGCGGGAAAGTGACATGCGAGAGAACCCCAGAAAGGAACGGGAGGACTACGGAGTGTTGTATGCCACCGCGTTCACTCGATTAGGGTGCTTTCGGTGCGGGTGCGGGTTCCGCTGCCGTGGCCGTGGCCGCATCGGGCTTCTTCTTTAGGTCTAAGATCGGTTTGTGGAGTGGCGGCGCGACCAACATCGGGCTGTTGTACTTCGCGGATTTGTCGCGGAGGCATACGATCAAGCCGTTGTCCGATGCCAGGAAAATGCGATCGGATTGTTCGTTCATCGTCGGGATGCGGAACTCGCCGAGGTCGATTGAATTCAATGCCACAGCACGCTTCGTGACGGAGTCGGCCACGCGGGTGCGGTCGTAAACATGAACGCGGCCAAGGCGGTCGCGGACGTACGCGCGTTCGTCGTTGACCGCGAGCAGATAATCGTCGGTACTCAGCGTTCGCCACGTCACTTCGCCGGTTTTCGGATCGATGCGTGCGACGCCGGACCCTTCCGAAGGTTGGAAAATCCCGTTGTTCGTAGCGAGCGGGCTGCGTGTGAGAATGCCACCGACGTTCGCACGCCAGACAGGCCGCAGCGTCGCGTTTCCGCCGCTCGTCAGATCGAGTGCGAGTAGGTTGCCACCATCGAGCGGAATGTACGCAACATCGTCGGCCTGGGCGGAAGCGGCGGTTGCGGCATCGGGCATTTTCGCATCGACTTGTGGAACCTTGTCTTCTTTTTGCAGTGCGAGAATCGCAGCGGTATCGCTCGTCACCCAGACGCGGCTTCGCGTCGTCAGCGGCTGGTAAGCCAAGCGAATCGACGAACCGAACGCCCAACGCAACTGCGGTTCTAATCCCCGTTCGCGCAGGTTCGTTTTCTCGGCCACGGCGGCCATTGATGGCATCGTTGATAGCGACGGCGTACGTTGAATTTGCCCCGTGGCGGGGTCTTTGAAACTGTAAGGCTGGCGGAGGCTGTATGCGAGGCCGACCGATTCGGTCTTGTTCAAGTAACGGCCTTTGTCGTCGTAAAGGCGGTATGGCGGCTGGATCGTTGGCAGTACCGATAGCGAGGGCGTACGCTGTGAAGCGTTCCCCGATGGCTCTGCGGTCGCGAGTGTGATTTTCGTTTCTTCGAAGCGATCTTCGGCGAACAGCGATTTCCTCGCACCGCTTGGGTAACGGTCGGCAACGATGTTGGCGGGGTTGCGCGTTTTCGGGTCGTTAACGATGCTTCCGCCCTTGGCCTTCAACGCGGCGA
>JAYSYI010000022.1:0-7857 GCA_043727665.1 Limnoglobus sp.
TCCGAACTGATGAGCCTGGTGTTCGGCCACCGCGGCTGATCGAGGGGACCGTGCCTGCGGAACGACTCGCCGTTCAACTGGTCGACGATCTGCGGGCGCTCGTTCGCGGGCGTTTCTGCGGCGACGATCTCACGCGCACGCTCTACTCTACCGATGCCAGCCCATTTCAAATCCAGCCACTCGGCGTCGTGATTCCCGCCGACGAAGCCGACCTTTGCACGGTCGTGAAATACGCTTACGAACACGGCATTCCCGTAACGGCTCGCGGCGCAGGAACGGGCCTTGCGGGGGAATCGCTCGGCCCCGGTTTAATCGTCGATCTTAGCGTGAATTTCCGCCGCATTCTCGAAGTCGGTGCCGATTTCGTCCGCGTCGAACCGGGCGTGACGTACTCCGAACTCGCGACCGAATTGGCGAAGCACGGGCGGCGATTTGCACCGAATCCGGCGAACGGCGCGAGTTGCACACTCGGCGGTATGATCGCCACCAACGCGAGTGGCGGCACCGCCTTTCGCCACGGTTACACGCGCGATTATGTCCGCGATTTACGCATCGTCTGGGACGACGGCACCGCCGAAACGCTCTGCGAAAATGGCCCGCGCACGGTGGCGGTTCGCAACGAATGCACGACGCTGCTCGGCGAAAATCGCGACATCATTTCGATCACGCGGCCACACACCGCGTTCAACCGTTGCGGCTACGTGCTCGACGATGTCGTCGAAGCGGATGGCACGAACCTTGCGAAGCTGTTCGTCGGCTCCGAAGGCACGTTCGGCATCACCACGGAAGCGACATTGCGAACCGTGCCATTGCCCGGCGGTGTCTGCCTCGCGCTGCTCGGTTTCGCGTCGTTCGATTGCGCTCTGAAAGCAGGCGTCGAACTCAAACGCGAACCGGGAATCGTCGGCTGCGACTTGCTCGATCAGCGTCTGCTTTCGCTATCGCGCACGGCGAAACCGGAGAGCGGCGTCATGCAGGTGTCGAGTACGATCGGCGCGGTGCTCGTCGTCATGTGGGAAGCGGAAACCGAGCGCGATGCGGCGGCGTTCGGGCGCGATGCCGTCGAGCGTTTACGGGCCTCACACCGGATCAGCGTGCTATCCGAACCAACCTGCGAACCGGCAGATGTGACACGAATTCAAGCGTTTCGCGAGTCGGTCGTCATGGGATTGTACGCCTTGGGGAAGGGACGGCGGCCCGAGGCGTTCATCGAAGATACCGCCGTGCCAACCGAGGAACTCGCCGCATTCGTCGCCGGTGTGCAAGCGATTCTGCGTACCGATGACACCACGGCGTCATTCCTCATTCACGTGCTCGCGGGGCAAGTTCACACGCGGCCGTTCGTCGATCTCAACGACGAAGCGGATCGCGCGAAAATGTGGTCGATCGCCGAGCGCGTTCATGCCCTGGCGATCGCACACAGTGGCACGATCAGTTCGCAGCACGGCACCGGTTTGGCTCGCACGCCGTGGGTCGAAAAACAGTACGGCCCGCAGATGCCGGTGTTCCGCGAGTTGAAACGCATCTTCGACCCGAAGAACATTCTGAACCCCGGCAAGATCGTCGGCCCCGACCCGAGCCGCCCCGCGTGGCCACTTCGGGCCGTCGCAGTCACGCCGGAACGACAGACATTATTAATTTGGAACGACAGCCCCACGCAAGAAGCGGCGAAGTGCAACGGCTGCGGCGACTGTCGTCCCCGCGCCACGACGACGCGCATGTGCCCGATCTTTTTAGCTACGGGCGAAGAAGCCGCGACACCCCGCGCCAAGGCCAACGTACTACGGCAAATCACCGACGAGAAAGCCCTCTTAGGCGACGATGTGCGCGCGTTGGCGAAGCTCTGCGTGAACTGCAAGATGTGCCGCGACGAGTGCCGTGCGAAAGTCGACATCCCGAAATTCATGCTGGAAACGAAGGCCGCACTCTACGAAGAACACGGCCTTGACCGCCGCGATTGGCTCCTCGCCCGCGCCGAGACACTCTCGCGCTGGGCGAGCAATTTCGCATTTTCCACGAACGTGATTCTCAGCACACGCTGGTCCCGCTGGTTACTCGAAAAAGTCTTCGGTCTATCGCGGTACCGACAGTTGCCACGGTTCACTCACCGGACATTTCTACGCCGTGCCCGACGCGCCGGCTGGACGGTGCGGAACCCGAAAGCGACGGGGCGGAAGTTCGCGTACTTCGTCGATGTGTACGCGAACACAGTCGATCCGCAGATCGGCGAAGCGACCGTCGCCGTGCTGCAACACCACGGCTTCGAAGTGATTGTGCCACGCCGACAACGCGGTAGCGGCATGACGCCGCTCTCGTATGGCGATGTCGATACCGCCCGCGCCGTAGCCAGATACAACGTGCGAACGCTCGCGGAACTCGTGCGTGAAGGTTACACCGTCGTCTGTTCCGAACCGACGGCCGCGCTGGCGCTAACGCACGATTACATCGATTTACTCGACGATCCCGATGCGAAACTCGTCGCAGCAAACACCGTGGAATTGATGACGCTACTCGGAGAATTACAAAACGCGGGCACGCTGCAAGCCCCGATTCGCGACCTGCCTTTCGGCGTGGGGCACCACGTGCCATGCCATTTGAAGGCATTGCGAGGCGGGGCACCGGGGCCAAAATTGCTGGCCACGATACCGGGAATGCAAGTCCACACACTGGATGTCAGTTGTTCCGGGATGGCCGGAACCTGGGGCCTTGCCGCACGCAACCGCGAAGCCTCGCTAGCCGCCGGGCGACCAATGCTCGAGGCATTGGACCGACCTCGCGCCACCTTCGGCGCAACCGAATGTTCCTCATGCCAAATGCAAATGCAAGACGCGACCGGCAAGCGAACGCTCCACCCCGTGCAATATCTCGCCTACGCCTACGGCTTGCTACCAGAGCTTGAAGCCAGTTTGAAAATGTCACTGCTAACTTCCGCAAAGCCTGCGCAGTGATGCGAAATGCCGATTTCTCCTACTAACCTACAACGCGAGTTTTGAAGTTGCGCAATTCACATGTAGGGTCGCCGCGCACTATCGTTCCAACAGCGTTTGTGGTAGGGGGTACATGTTGTCTTTGGGTGCGGGGATGCCGAGATAGTAGGCGGTGATCGCGGCGGTGTGTTGGGGGGTGGTCGGTTCGTTGTGGCGGCCGGCTTTCACGCCGGGGCCGTAGACCATGAGTGGCACGTGGCGGTCGTAATCGTGCGGGGTGCCGTGCGTAGTGCCTCTGCCGTTGACGGGGTCTGAGATTAAGTAATACGGCTTCATGACGACGTAAACATCGCCGGCCCTTCCGGGGAAATACGATCGCTTCGCCATCTGGCAAATGGGGTCGTCGCTCGTGAGTTTGTCTTGCAGTTGGTTCGTCGAATAGGCGGCCACGATGTCCGGTTGTTTCCGCAACCACACGGCCAAGGTTTCCGCCACATCGGCCGGTTTAACGCCCTTCGCCACCGCGTTTCGCTCGTTCAAGTACATCCACGGGAAGTTTGCCGATTCGAGCCACATGCCCGCCTTCGTTGGCTTCGCGGCTTCAGCAGGTGCGTCGGGTTTGCCGTAGGTGTCGCGGAGGTGTTGCTCGGCGGCTTTCACCATACTCGTGACGCTGATTCGCTTCGCGTCTTTGCCTTGTTTCGCAGATACTTCGGGCAATGGGCAGACGCCATGATCGGCGGTAATCGAAAGTGAGTAACGCCCGGCACCGACCTTGTTATCGAGGTAATTGAGCAGGTCCGCAACGATCAGATCCGAACGCAAAGTCGCGTCGAGGACTTCCTGCGAATCGGGGCCGAAGGTGTGGCCGATGAGATCGTTCGACGAGAAACTGACGACGAGCAAATCGGGGACATCGTCTTGTCCGAGTTTCTCATTTTCGATGCAATTCTTCGCAAATTCGAGTAGCAGCTCGTTGCCGTATGGCGAGTTCGCGAGCGATTCGTAATACTCCTTGCCGAGTGCCGGTTTACCGCCGGTCATCGGGTGCGGGAACGTGATGCCTTGCCCGTTGATGCTACTCTCGCCTTTTACATTGTCCGGCCCACTGAAATTGGCGTACGAAATGTCCGGCCGTAACAGCGACCAATCCTTCTTGTACCACTTGCTAGCCGCATCGGACTGGTTGAATCGGTCGACCCATTTCGGAAGGACATCGGTGTAGTACGTGGAGGTAACGAACTGCCCCGTGAACCAGAACGCGCCATCGGGGCGCTTGCCTGTCGGCAGAATCGCCGAGCGATCTTTCAGCGACAACCCGAAGACTTTGCCCTTGCCCTTCGTCTCGCGTTTGAGCACGTCGGCTACGGTTTCCGCGAGCATTCGTTCGGGATTGCCCACCGATTTTGGCTTCGAAGCCGTTTTGTTTGCGTCTTCCGGTTTGACTGCTTTCGCATCCTTAACCACCACGGCTGGCGACGTGACGAACGAGTAGCGATCGCTGCCCGCACAGTAGAAAGCACCGCCACTGCGGCGGTCGTACCACTCGTTGTTAATAATGCCGGTTTTGTCGAGCGTGGCCCCGCTCTGGATCGCCGAGTGACCGGGGCCGGTCGTCGTCGTGGCATACGAATAATGGCAATGATCGAACCACGCGCCATCGGTTTGCATCCGCTGAAAGCCATCGGTGCCGAACAGCGGTTGCCATTTATCGACGTAGTCGCCACGCATCTGATCGAAGACGACAACGACCGCCAATCGCACCGGTTTCCGCGCACCCGTAGTGGCCGCCTGCGGCCGATTCCCGAGCCAAAACAGCCCGATAGCAAGCGAAATCACGGCCGCAACGAGACAAATCCGCGCCATGATGCCGACTCCGAGGACACAGAATAATAGGTTTGTCCACAACTCGTCAATTCACTGGCACACGCACGATGTATCTGTTGGCAAGCGTCGCAAGTTCCTTTTGAACTTCGGCCAACTTTGGATCGGCCTTCCGGCTCACGATGTTCAGTTCCGGCAATACGGCATGTCCCGGAATCCGCTCGATCGGTGCCGATTGCACGCTCAACCCGAGATTCTCTACTTCACCAACATTGTGCAGTGCGATGCAATACAAGTCGCGTTTATCAGGATCGATCACAGCTAACACATCTTCGGGGTTTGCGATGCACGCCGCGCGGAACACCGAAATACCGTCGATTTCGTCTTTTTTCGGAGCGAACGCCTTGTATGAAATTGGTAACGGCATCCCCACCGCGTAGTTAAAATGCCATATCAGTCGGATCACGAATTCATCCGGCGTAACAGGTTCGGTTTCACTTTTAATCGTGCGGTTCATTATGCGGCGACCAACTGGCGGATCGTCGAATGCTGAGGGGTTTTGCCTGGTGTCAGCAACAGAATGTCTGCGCCGTAAGGCTCGGTGACTTCGAGGTTTAACGTCGTCGAGTTCCACCACTGCCATTCGAAGCACACATCGCCGCACACGCCTTGCGCCGTGGAAGTTGGCGGGCGAACGTTTCGTTCCCGGAGCATCACGGCGAGGATCATCGCACTATCCACGACTTCGGGAGTGGGGGCTTCGGTACCTTGTCCGTCCCAGCCATCTTCTAACGAGCGAATCTCCAGAATCGATTCGATGCACTGTTTCCAGCCGTCCGATTCATTCCGACAGTGCGCTGGAAGAACCGAATCGCCATTCGATCTTGGAAAATGCGTAAGGGAATCCGCAGTCAGTTTCGGCCACATCGTTTGTCCTCCAGATTCCGAACAGACTACCCACACTTATACTTTAACAACTGCCGGAACACACGTGCGAACTATTGCGATACGGATACGCTACGTGCCTGAGTGTATCCGAGCAACTGCTTGTGGGTCGCAAGCGTGTTAAGTGTTCGCATAGCGGCTGAATGAAAAGAGAACGATGTATGTTCCTTGGCATCGAAATTGGCGGCACGAAACTCCAACTCGGTTTGGGCGCTGCGGATGGCACCATCGCGAACCGTTGGCGTGGCGATGTGGATATGGCACGGGGGGCGGCGGGGATTCGCGAGCAGATTTTGCGAGAAGTACCGAAGCTCATTTCGCAAGCCGAACTGCGTGCCATTGGCGTCGGGTTTGGCGGGCCGACCGACGATGCCACGCAGTCGGTGATCGTTTCGCATCAAGTTCACGGCTGGGATGGGTTCCCGTTGGAGAACTGGCTCACCGAGCATTTTGGCGTGCCTGCGAGAATCTGTAACGATGCCGATGTTGCGGGGTTGGCCGAAGCGACTTACGGCGCGGGGAAGGGGCTTTCGCCGATCTTTTACATCACCGTTGGCACTGGCGTTGGTGGTGGACTCATTATCAATGGCGAAATCTATCGTGGCGTTGGACGTGGGGCTGCCGAAATTGGCCATTTGCGAATCGGGCACCCGACGAATGCGAACGAGATTCAGCCGCTCGAGAATTATTCTTCGGGTGGCGGTATCGAAGCCGGGTTCGGAAATACGCTGCCTGCGAAGGCGATTGCCGTTGCCGCTGCGAATGGCGATGCGGCCGCGATTGCTGTTTTCGATGTCGCGCTGCAATCGCTCGCCGAAGGGATTTGCGATGTCATCGCGTTACTCTGCCCGAAGCGGATCATCATTGGCGGTGGCGTGTCGCTGATCGGCGAAGAACGATTTTTCGTGCCGTTACGCCGATTGGTGGCCGCGCGGGTGTTCGCGCCGTTCGCCGGGCTGACGGACATCGTACCGGCGGCACTCGGCGAAGATGTCGTGATCTACGGGGCACTAGCGCTCGCACGAAAAGTGTGGTTGTCGGCAAAATCTTAACAAAAGCGCACGTTTCGATGGACACCGGCACGCGGTTGTCGTAGACAAAGAATTCCAAAATAATCGTATTGAAGGTGGATTCATGGCGAAGCAGGTCACCGCACAAGTCAAGTTGCAATGCCCCGGCGGCTCGGCAACACCCGCACCGCCCGTCGGGCCTGCTCTGGGTGCCCACGGCGTCAACATCGGTCAGTTCGTAAAGCAGTTTAACGAAAAGACCGCTGGCCCCGAAACGAAGGGTTTGATGTTGCCCGTGATTATCACGGTGTACTCGGATCGCTCGTTCGAGTTCAAAATCAAGTCGCCACCGGCTGCGGTGCTGATTAAGCTCGCCGCCAAGATTCCGGCTGGTAAGAAGCAAGGCAAGGAAGTCATCCCCGCCGAGATGAAGAAGCAAGGCAAGTACAAAGGCTTCACGCTGACGCAGAAGCAGATTTCCGAAATCGCCACGAAGAAGTTCACCGACCTGAACGCCCGCGATGTCGAACATGCTTCGCGAATCATCGCCGGTACCGCACGCAGTATGGGCATCGCCGTCGTCGAATAATTGACGTTGTCAATTGCCCGCACGGTTACTAACAAACTATTTCTTCCCGATTGTCGCGATCGGTAGTTTCGACGCGATAACGGGTTATTTTCGTTTCTGGTACTGCCAGGAGCGAGTTTCTCGAAGAAGTGATCCGAGACCATGGCCAAAGAGAACGACGCCGCTATTCAGGCCGAGGGGAAACCCCAGGCCGAGGCGAAGGCCAGTCCGGTTTCCGCGCCCAAAGCAACGACTGCACCGGCCGGTAACGCGACTGCCTCCGCAGGGGTAGACCCCAACGCACCGAAGCGTAAGAAGACGCCGGGCAAGCCACCGCGCCGCGGCAAAAAGCTGCGGAACATTCTCAAGAACATCGAGAAGCGCGTCGGCGATGCGGGACAGATTCCGCTGAAGCAGGGCCTCGTGCTCCTGAAGCAAATCAAGCGTGCGAAGTTCGACGAAACCGTCGAGCTGCACATCAACCTCGGCATCGACTCCACGCAGTCCGACCAGATGGTTCGCGGTAGCGTGCCACTGCCACACGGCCTGGGCAAGACGGTCCGCGTCGTCGTGTTCTGCCAAG
>JAYSYI010000023.1:0-7833 GCA_043727665.1 Limnoglobus sp.
TTCGAATAGGCGTGCGGGCGGGTTGTGCGGTTGGTGTGGCATGATCGGCGCGTACCAGACGTAGAACGGCTTCTGGTCGGCCTTCGATTTGTCGATGAAGTCCGTGACGGCTTTCAGCCCCTCGCGGCCGATCTTCAAGCCTTCGTCGCCGTGGCGGCCGCCCTTTGCCGTATCGCCGTGCGTCATGCCTTCGGTGAAGCCACCGCAACGGCAGGCGTTGCCTTCCCACCACTTCCCCGATTGATGGCTAACGTAGCCGTTCGCGCCGAGGAGCTTTGCGAGGTTTGGCACTTTCTCGAAGCCCGCCACCATCTTCGCGCGTTCGACGAGGTAGCGCGGATCTTTCATCGCCGCGCCTTGCGTGAGTCCTGCGGGCAGTGGCGGATCGTTCGAGGTGATCGTGTGCTGATGCGGATACAGCCCTGTAATCATCGTGGCGAGGCTGGCGCGGCAGAGGCTGTTCGGCACGTAGCCGTGCGGGTAAATGAGCGATTGTGACGCGAGTTTATCGAGGTGCGGCGTGGCGATGTGCGGATGGCCCATGAAGCCGTAATCCGTCCACGCTTGATCGTCGCCGATAATCATCACGACGTTCGGCGGGGCCGCGAATGCCGTCGTTACGAAAAGACACATGGCTGTCACCACGATTGAGAAACGCATCACTTGGCCCCTTTCGCGATCGCCAGTTTCGCTTTGTGTTCCTTCACGATGTCCGCATGTTTCGGGTCGGCCGCGAGGTTCGTCAACTCGTGCGGATCTGTCGTGAAATCGCAGAGTTGCACGCCCTTTGTGCCGCCGTCCCATTCAGTGTAGCGATAGCGTTCGGAGCGTACGCTGTAGCCCATGAACCCGTTGCGGCTGACTTGCGTGAAAGCGACTTTGTCCCATGCTTGCTTCGGGTCGTTCAGCAATGGCCGCATGCTTTTGCCCGTGAGTTCCTTCGGTGCATCGAGTCCGCAAAGGTCGGCGAGCGTCGGGTGCAGGTCGATCAATTCCACGATGCGCGCCGTCGTTTGGCCGTTCGCTTTGGAACGCGGATCGTAGACGATCATCGGGACGCGGGCGGAGTTTTCGAACAGGCTCATCTTCTGCCAGAGGCCGTGTTCGCCGAGGTGGTAGCCGTGATCGCTGATGAACACGACGATCGTTTTGTCCGCCAGTTTCTGTTTTTCGAGTTCGGCAACAACGAGGCCAACCTGGGCATCCATAAACGTCGTCGCGGCATGGTATGCCTGAAGTGCGAGGCGGCGTTGGTCGTCGGTCATCGTGTCTTGTTCTTTTTTCGCGCTGCCGAACGCGGGCTTGGGGAGCGTATCGCGGTGATCCTTCGGCACGACGGGCAATGTGAATTTCTCCGGCGGGTACATCTCGAAGTACGCTTTCGGCGCGACGTATGGCGTATGCGGACGGAAGAAGCCACACGCGAGAAAGAACGGCTGGTCCTTGTTTGCGGCAATCTGCGTCACCACTTCGGCGGCGATTTTGCCGTCGGTCTGTTCCGCATCTTTGCCGTCCGAAGCGTGCCAACTGAGGCTGCCGCCGAACCGCCCGGAGCCTTTGCCCATCGGCGTCATGCTGAAAATGCGGTTCTGATCTTCATCGTCTTTATCGTAGCCTTTCGGGTTATACACCCTCTCCCACGACGGTTCATCGTCTAGCCCGTTCGTGCCAATCTGCCCCGGCACGCCGTAGTGATAGAGCTTGCCCACCCTCGCGACGAAGTACCCCGCTTTACGGAACGTCTGCGGCAACGATTGCGCATCAGGCGTCGTTTTGCGGAATTGCGTCGCATTCTCGTAAATTTTGATTTGGTCGGGTCGCAACCCCGTCAGGAACGACGCGCGGCTCGGATTGCACAGCGGATACTGGCAGTACGCCCGATCGAACCGCACGCCCTTCCCCGCAAGTTTGTCGATGTTCGGCGTCTGCCCCTTCGCACTGCCGTAGCAACTCAGCGTCTGATTCGTGAGGTCATCGCTGACGATGAACAGCACGTTCATCTTCTCCGCCGCCACAACGGGAAACCCGAGTGCAAGAACCGCAAGCGAGAGGGAGAGTCGCATAGGATTTTTCCAGGAAGGGATTTCGTTTAGCCGCGCAGCAGGGGCAGTGATAAAGAACTCTTCGATTGCTTTCAATCTTTGCCCCGGATGGGGCTACGGACTGTAGCCACGGGTGGAATGACGACAGCCGAAGGCGGTGGGAGTGCAACCCGTGGAGGAGTTTGCAAATGGAAACGGCTTCTGTGGCAGGCCGCCCCACGGGTTCCGCTGCGGGCGTTCTGATGGTCTGCCGCTAACGGGTCCGGTGTGTGGCTTCACCGGGCTGATGGATTAAACGGCGACGTTCGAGACTCGCCATCATCGCCAGAAACAGTGCAGATCGAGGGTTAGCCAACTCTTCCCGAGTAACGGGTTGCGCACCGATGGCGGCAGCAAATTCAGCCGGTTCGAGTCGTTCGACTTTTTTCCCAATCGTTCGGATTCGCGTCGCCTTTTTCCCAGTCGTTCGGATTCGCGTTGTCATGGCAGCACCTCTCGCAATTCACAACACAGCCCACGGAAGAATTTCCGTGGGCTTGCCGCACTTACTTCTTGTCTGCCACCCAGACGTTGTTGAACACGACGGGGTCGCCGTGGTCCTGGAAGAACATCGCGCCGGGTTCGGGAACTTCGACGCTGAACTTGCCGCCCGGCGCGGCCTTGGGAAATTCGAGCGCGTCGTGTACGACGACGCCGTTGTGCTTGACGGTCACGAACGCGGACTTGGTCTTCTTCTTGTCCACGTCGAAGGTCGCGGCGGTGAAGTCGATGTCGTAGGTCTGCCACACCATCGGCGGCAGGCACATGTTCACCTTGGGCTTGCTGTTCAGGTAGAAGCCGCCGCACTCGTTGTGTTCGCCGCTGAGGCCGAAGCTGTCCAACACTTGCAATTCGTAGCGATCTTGCACGTACACGCCGCTATTGCTGCGGCCCTGGCCGGTCGAGTTCGGCATCCACGCGAGGCGGAATTCGACGTGGGCCGTGAAGCTCTGGAAGGTCTTCTTGCTGCGTGGGTTCGTCGCGGCAAGGAACTTGCCATCGGACAGTTCCGCGAGCTTGCCGCCATTCCAGTTATCGATGTCGGATGCGCCGTTGAACAACACGTGCGCGCCTTCCGGCGGCTTCGCACCCAGCGTCGGCGACGTGCGCGTGACTTTCTTCAACGTGCCTTTTGCACCCTTGGCTTCGAGTGTCAAAACGCCCTTCTCGATACTACCGATTGCCTCCGTATCCTCCGCAGATTTCGTGATAACGACTTTATCATCCGTGCGAACCGCTACCGGTTCCAATTTGACTTTTTCGCCGTCCCAACCCGCGCCAGGCAGGCCGTCTTTGTACCCGACGAGTATGAACTTGCCGTTCCCTCGGGCGATCACCTGCACGCCGAGTTTGAACTTGTTGCCATCGTGCTCCATCTCGCCCAAGTACTCGCCCTGAATGGCGAAGTCGGCGTCCGTTTTCAGATCGTTCGGCTCGTTGATCGCGATGCGGGGCGCGGCCTTCGGTTTCGGTTTGGCATCTTCGGCCATTGCGGAGAACGATGCGGCCAAGAGTGCCGTGGAGAGAACGAAACGTCGCATGAAAACCTCGTGGAAAGGGGTGAGCGGCAACTGTGCCGCGTGTCGGGCGTCAATCCCCCGGTCGGGGACCGATCGCCATCGGTTCGCCGAGTGTACCGAAATTCCGGATGAATTGCAGGAACAAATCGAGCAACCCGCTCGCATCGGACGATCGCCCGCCGATCGTCACCGAATGGCTATGCACGGTAATCACTCCGGCGATGCCCTTCAGCGCGATGTGGCACGAACGGCCATCGCTGTCGGCGGTGAGCTTCATTCCGGCGGGCGGTTCGTCTTCGAGGCGGTCGATGAAGTCGTTGACAACGATCGGCTTCGCAAGTTCGAAAACCAGCTTGTCGAACATCGTCCCAAAGATCGCCGCGAAGTTCGGACCGCGCAGAAACTCGGCATCGGTGAAGTGCCCCGCCTCGCGCCGCCAAATCACCCGCGATGGCTCTTCCGGGTCGAGATCGACGAACACTGAATACTCGAAGTCCGGCGTACGCAGATACCCCGTACCATCGGTTTCAACCGAGATTTCCAGGTCTTTGCGCTTGTACCCGAGTTGTTCGCGGGACAGATCGAACACGCGATCGAGTTCCGCGCGAATGTCGTCCGATGCAATCCGCGTAATGAACTTTCGCGACGACGGACTCGCGTTATCGGGCACCTGAAACGACTTGCGGAAGTTCGTGAGTTCGCGCACTTTCATCGTGCTTTCGGAGCGGAACAACACGCGGCGCAACCGCGCGGCATCGAGCACGGGCATGTCTGCGGTGCCACTCCAGAGCTTCGAAAAATCGGCCAGCACCGTGGCCGCATTCTGTTCGCCGAACAAGATCGGCGACTGTCTCGCGCCGCCTTCGAGGTGCTTCCGCAGAAGCCGGGGGAGTTCCTCTTCGACGTAACGTTGCAGGCTGAGTCCCGTTAAAATTTCCTTCGCGTCGGCGGCTTTACGTGCCCGCCCGGAGAATGCATCGACGATCAATTGCGACCACAACCCGCCCTTCCCCGCCGCGAGTGGCTTCTGCCCCGGCTCGCAGGCCAACAGCCCCACGGCCTTCGCCGACGACGAAAATCGTTCGCGTAGTTCATCCGCATCGAGGCCATCAACGGACAGAAGAAACGTGCAGGACGTGGCCTTGGTTGCCGTCACGCACGCAAATAAATCGGCGAATGACATCGCGGTGTCATCGGGGTCTTCGGGGAGCGTATCCCAGCAGTTAAGGTAGCCGTGGCCATCGGTGGTATGCCCGCGCCCGGCCCAGAACACGATGACCTCATCGCCCTTCTTCAGTTGTTTATTCAGCAACCGCAATCGCGATTCGATTTGCGACTTCGTGGCCATCGTGCCGATCGAAGCGAACTGCTGCGACTTCGGTATCCCCGCAATCGGTAATGCCACCGCCATCGCCTGCGCATCGCTATCGGCAAACGGCAAATCGCCCGCCTCCGAATGGAGACACTTTTCAACGCCAACGAGGAAGGCCCAACGGTTCGCCACGTGAGTTCATCCAGAGTGTGGAATGGTAGTCCGTTACACGAATCCTAATGTAACCCTTCCGGTTCGTGAAATCGCCTGTTTTTTTCAGGCCAGAGAAACTCTCGTCGAAGTATCGGCTCGACGACACGGTTTTGAATGCGTCTGAAGCCTATAATCACCCGTGGTTTGACCGCATTCCCGAACGATCGAGACGACCTATGGCGCTTCCGTTTCAACTCGTGAGTCCGTACCAGCCGGCAGGCGATCAACCGCGTGCTATCGAGCAACTGATTACTGGCTTTCGCGGCGGCAAGAAGATCCAAGTTTTGCTCGGCGCGACTGGCACCGGGAAGACGTTCACCGCGTCGAACGTGATCGTGGCGATGAACAAACCGACTCTCGTTCTCGCGCACAACAAGACGCTCGCGGCTCAGCTATACAAGGAGTTCAAAGCGTTCTTCCCGCACAATGCCGTGAACTACTTCGTCAGTTATTACGACTACTACCAGCCTGAAGCGTACATTCCGCAGCGGGACATTTACATCGAAAAAGACTCTAGCATCAACGAGAACATCGACCGCTTACGGCTGGCGGCCACGGCGGCGCTCGTTAGCCGCGAGGATGTGATTATCGTCGCGTCGGTGTCGTGCATTTACGGCCTCGGCTCGCCGAGCGACTACAAGCGGATGATGGTTCACATCCAAAAAGGCGAGACGCTCGACCGCGATCAACTGCTGCTAAAGCTCGTCGATATCCAGTACAAACGCAACGATATCGCCTTCGAACGCGGTAAGTTTCGCGTGCGCGGCGACACGATCGAGATCTGGCCCGCTTCCGAAGAAGCCGGGTTCCGCGTCGAACTGTTCGGCGATACCGTCGATGGCTTGTCGGTGGTTCACACCGTGACGGGCGAGGTGCTGCAATCTCTGGAAGAGTTGTACATTTACCCCGCAAAGCACTTCGTTACGCCCGATGACCGTACGCGCGGCGCGGTCAAAGGCATCGAAGACGAACTCGCGGCACGGCTCGAACAGTTCAAAACCGAGGGCAAGTTGCTCGAAGCGCAACGGCTCAAGGAACGCTGCCGATTCGACCTCGATATGCTCCGCGAAGTTGGCTACTGCTCCGGGATCGAGAACTACGCGCGTTGGTTCAGCGGGCGCAACCCCGGCGAACCGCCGTACACGCTATTCGACTTCTTTCCCGACGATTTCACGCTGATCGTCGACGAATCGCACGTATCGTTACCGCAAGTCCGCGGCATGTTCCACGGCGACGCGGCCCGCAAAACGACGCTCGTCGAACACGGCTTCCGCCTGCCGAGCGCGATGGACAACCGCCCACTCAAGTTCGACGAATTCGAGAAAAAGCTCAGTACCTGCCTCTGTCTGTCCGCCACGCCGGGGCCGTACGAACTCGAACGCACCGGTGGCGAAGTCGTCGAGCAATTCATCCGCCCAACGGGCCTCGTCGATCCGATCGTCCACATCAAGCCCGCGAAGGGGCAGGTGAAAGACCTCGAGAAAGAAATCCGCATCCGCGCGGATCGACAAGAACGCACATTGGTGACGGTGCTAACGAAGCGCACCGCCGAAGACCTGACGAACTACTACCGCGAAGCAGGGCTACGCTGCAAGTGGTTGCACAGCGAACTCGACACGATCGAGCGGGTGACGATCTTGCGCGAATTACGGCAAGGCGCGTTCGATGTCCTCGTCGGCGTGAATCTGTTGCGCGAAGGCTTGGACCTTCCCGAAGTGTCGCTGGTAGCAATCCTCGACGCAGACAAGGAAGGCTTCTTACGTTCGGACAAATCGCTGATTCAAACGATGGGCCGCGCCGCACGGAACGTGAATGCTGAGGTGATCCTTTACGCAGACAAGATGACGCAATCGATGCAGCGGGCGCTCGATGAAACCAACCGCCGCCGCGAACTGCAAACGGCGTACAACATTGAGCACAACATCACGCCGACGACGGTACAATCGGCGATTTCGAGCGGAATCGAAGAAGAAGCCGAAGCGCACAAACTGGCACAAGAAGTCGCAGGCGTTCAGGAAGCCGAGTCGGCCACGGCAGAATATCTCGAAGAATTGCAGAAGGAAATGCTGCTCTCTGCGGAGAATCTAGACTTCGAGCGTGCCGCCCAGCTACGCGATAAAATCGCGAAGCTGAAAGGTGAAACGGTGGCTTCAACGCAAACGAAACCGAAACGCAAAGGGCGAAACTACAAAAGCAAGCGCCCCGCCGGGTGAGCATGTCGTTGTCATAATTGTCGGTGGGCGGGAACTATGTTGTAACGAGGGCGAAAATGACACACACAAAACGTGTGAATCGCCTGTTCTGGTAGCCGCAGGTCTTTAGCCTGCGTACTTCCACCGGCAATCACTGAGGGTCGTGGTGAGTCTTCGAAACACGACGTTTCCAGCGCCCGGAATGAACGTTGTGGCTTATCGCGTCGCGTCTCGAAGACTCGCCTCGACTAGTTTTCGAGGGTAGAATCCCCCGCGCAGGCTAAAGACCTGCGGCTACCAAAGAAAAAAAGGCGAATACCGCGAAGGCTACGCATGTGAATCGTCAATTGTTGCAGAATGTGCTCGGTTACGTCGAGTCGCTGACGCAAGATCGTGCGGAGCAACCCGATTCGGTATTGCTTGCGCAATATCTGAATTCGCGCGATAATCAGGCGTTTGCCACGCTGATTCGCCGTCATGGGCCGATGGTTTGGGGCCTCTGTCGCAAGCTGTCG
>JAYSYI010000024.1:0-2542 GCA_043727665.1 Limnoglobus sp.
AGCACCGGCGGAGCCTCACCGGCATTCGCCCGTGCCGTGAAAATGAAATTAGAAAACGAGTTCGACGAAAGCTACGGCGAGTACGTGGAAGTGCTCAGCGCGATCCGGGAAACGATACTCGCCAAAGTCCCCGACCCGGAACGCCGCCGAGAATTACTGAGCGAACTGGCAGAGGGAACGTGGTTCGCGCACTTCCGCCACGAAGGCGCAACCGCAATGCGAACCGCATTCGAGACGAACCTGACACGTTAAAACTGCATGAATTACTTCACCGGCACCGGCACCGGTTTCGGCGGGTTGCCGGCGCGTAGGCTTTCGAGTTCGATCTTTCGCATGGCGGTGTTGTGTTTTTCTTCGTTGAGTTCATTGGCGTGGTCCCGGCCCGTAACCAAGTACGCGCCCTTCCGTTTGATGACGCGAAGATCGGCCTGCACCGCAAGTAATTCAATCGCACTTTCAAGCGGCACGTTTAATAGGCGAGAATTGATGAACGTCATTCGGGCATCGCCCGATTGCGGGGCGACCAGGATTGTCACGTCGCAATCGTCGGCAATCTCTGCAAGCACCTCGTTGAGCGGCCGTTCTTTGTAAACGCCCGTGACACACACGGTGCTTTTCCCTTCCGGAACAGGCACAATCCCGATGTGGTCTTTGTGTACGATGTACGTGGCTTCAATGCTGGTCAGTATGATGCCGAGCGCCTTGCCGACGCGAAGCCCACCGACATTCTGTTTGAGCGTCAGTTTCTTATCGAGAATCGCTGTCTCACCCGCATTTTTGAACTGCTTTTCGTCGACTATGAACTTCAGTTTGTGATCCTTTTCGACGAATGTGATCAGATCCTTCATCGCCATGCCATCGAGTTCCTGATTGAGTTTCAATGGCTGCCGCAGTTTCGCAACCGTGTCGGCCACGGGGTCCACAGATGGTTTTGCGTCTTCGGCGAAGGCGAATTCACCCGAAACGCAGAGGCCGATGAACAGAATCCAGCGTGTCATTACGATTGCTCCAGTGAAACGAATGGGCACTGCCAGTGTAACGATATCCCGCGAGTTTTCGTTGGCCGCGTATAAAGAGCAACTCCGCCGTTGGGGAACGGCGGAGTGGCGGGGGGAATGAGAATGACATGCGTCCGACTGGCGTGGCCCGTTGGGGGAACGGGCCAGTCCGCTTCGAATGCGAGAGACGCCACTTGGGGGGGTTGGTGCGACCTTGGGGGAAGGCTCACCGGACGTATCTCGCATCATCTGTTCGCAGTTGGGGGAACCGCGTCAGACGGAATAACCCTAATGCACGACCGATGCCAATCGCCGCAGAATAATCGGCACAACGACGCTAATTGCTGAAAATACAGCGTTTTTTTGCACGAATGGGGCATCGCATCGAATCGTGGTTTGCAATTTTTACCGGTCCGCGTAAGACACAACTTCGGTAAATTCGACAAACTCACCGGAACTTTTGCCATGGCTTCCGATGGTCTGACTCAATCGCTGACGGCCGCGTTCGAAGCCATTCCGCTAATCGACCCACACTCGCACATCGACCCGCTTTCGCCAGTCTCGAAGTCGCTCGACGATATTCTCGGTTACCACTATTACACCGAACTCGCACACTCGGCGGGCATGTCGCAGAAGCTGCTGGCGAAGGATGCCGAACCGCGCGAACGCTGCCGCGAAATCATTCGCCACATGGATCGCTACGACAACACCGCCCAATACGGCTGGTTCGTAGAGATCGCCCGCCACTTCCTCGGTTTCACCGGCACCCGCATCACCGTCGCTGAGGCGGATGCCTTGTTCGATGCGTCGCTCGAGCATTTCGCCGCCGCGGATTGGGAACAACGAGTATTCGCCAAAACGAACCTCGAAAAGATCTTCCTGACGAATGAGTTCGACGATTCGCTCGATGGCTTCGATACGAACAAGTATGTGCCGTGCTTGCGAACCGATACGCTGGTTTTCAGGTTCGATGAAGCGGGGGTTCGCGAGCGTTTGGCGGCGGTGACGGGTATCGATGCGGGCGATCTGCCGAGCTTGCGGAAGGCGATTCGCGCGTTATTCGAGCGTTTTGTCGCCAAAGGCGCGAAGGCGTGCGCAATTTCCTTGCCGCCGGAGTTCACACCAAGTCCGGATGGCAACCGCATCTTCTGGATGCTCGCCGAGAACTGCCGCGAGTTCGGGCTGCCATTCGATCTGATGATCGGCGTCAACCGCCGCGTCTACGAAAATGGCGTCCATCAGGGGCAAGATCTCTTCGATCGCCGATGCTCGCTGATTCAATATCGAGAGTTATTTAACGCATTCCCGGAAGTGACATTTCCCGTTTCGGTGCTGACCAGCGGGCAGAATCAGGAACTCGTAGCGTATTCGTGGATCTTCCCGAACGTCGTGCCGAACGGTCATTGGTGGTACTCTAACATCCCCGCATACATCGGCAGCGACCTCCGCGAACGCCTGCAAGGCGTGCCAAAAACGAAGCTCATCGGCTACTACTCGGACGCCTACAAACTCGAATTCGTACTGCCCAAATACAGCATGTATCG
>JAYSYI010000025.1:0-7814 GCA_043727665.1 Limnoglobus sp.
CCTGGGCAGAAGGCATCGTTATGACCACAGGCTACCCATACGGCAAAAGTTTCGCGAGAGTAAATTACGATAGCGTGCGGATTATTCCGGTGAAGTGTCGAAGGTTCGGTCACCCGCTTACAACGTGTACCGTTTCGGAAACAGGAATGCTTACAGCGTTAATCCGTCGCCGTAACGGTTGCGGAGCGCGCGGGCGGCATCGGGGCCGATGTCGTTGCCGCTGAGGTTGAGCCGCACGATCGGCGACATCTCCCGCGCCGTCGCCAGCAACCACGCACCCGCATCGGTGATGCGATTATCGGAGAGATCGAGTTCGGTGAGGGTGTCGGCGAAGTTCGCAATTGGCAAGAATCGAATCGCGGATACAGCCCTGTCGTCAAGTGCGTTATTAGAGAGTATCAGTGTCCTAAGTTTCGTTAACGTTGCGAAGTTGTTGTTCAGTTCCGTCCAGTTTAACAAGCCGCTATCGTCGAATCGGAGATGTGGCCCGAGTTGCAAGCAGGCGATTCGGCTGAGATCGTGAATGTGCTTTCTTAAGCGGACAGTATGATTTCGTGAGGTTAGTTTTAGTCGCGTAATTGGAGCCGCTCGCAGGAGTTCATCGCCATCGGATGCAAACCTTCTGAACACGGTTCGCAGTTCCTCCACGAAGCCGCGGCGGTAGACGAGCGAACTGTCGTACCAGGCACTCCAGTTCGGTAATTCAGCGTTCCAGGTTGTGCCGTGTTTGTTGAACAATTTTGCAGCTGTCGATTCGGCTTCGATGCGTTCCGGGGAGTTTGCGGGCAGTCCTTCGGCTTCGATTTCCACGCGGATGAACTGCGCACGGGCAACATCGGCATCGCTGCCAAATTCCTCAAGCCAATCGGCATACACGAGTCGCGGAATGTCATCGTCGGGGTTCGCCAACACCGACTGCAACATCGCCATGCGATCCGTCATAGATCACCTTGGCTGGTACCGACATAGCCGAATTGCTGATCAGCCGAGATGCGATGCCCCACCGCCGCCAACGCTTCGATACCGATCGCAGTCAGCAGGTTTTTATCGAGGCTCAAGTATTCCAGCTTTGCAACGTCGGGGTGTGCCGCAAGTGCGAGTGCGCCGTCGTCGGTGATAATGTTTCTACTGAGATCAAGCCGCTTCAATCGGCTGATCATTCCAGTGGAAAGCAGCGTGTCGATACTACCGTCGTCGAAATTGAGATCGACGATTGCCAAATCCTTGAGTGTGAGACTTAACGGCGATACACAAAAATCGGACAGCCAAACCGGTTCGTCATCGTGTGGGTCGATGTCGCGGCGAGGATTCCATTCATCGAGTGTTAATTGCGTGAGTCGGGCAACCGATCGGTTCGCGATCAATGCGACTACTGCGCTCGCAGTTCTGTCCATTTTCAATCGAAGTGACCTTAAGTTTGACCAAGATGTCTTTCCGATCTTTTGACCAACCTCTTCCCAAAATACTCCGGAAATCGATTGAAGAAGTTTGGCAAGCGGATTCTGCGCGAGACGAGGAATTGCGATTTCATCCACAACTTCTAACTGGACAGAATCGATCCAGCCGAGTCGCCATTTGATTTGAAATTCCCTCCAAAAGGGAAGCACTTTCTCCGGATACACCGAATCGTAGAGTGGCCCCAGCCACTCGCGTTCGTGTTGTTTCAAAATCGCCGCCGACTGCGATTCGAGTTCCTTACGCACATTAGCCGCAAGCGTCGCGTCTTCGAGTTGCAACTGAATGCGGATGAAGTCGCCGCGCGGGTCGCCATCTTCGATGAGCAGGTCGGCGTAGGCCGCATGCAGAACGAAGTCGTCGGGGTCGTCGAGTAGGGCGGCTTCCATCGCTTCGCGTGTCGTCATGAAGGGCATTCTAGCCGACCGCGAATCGTTTTGCACGTCTCACTTCACGGGTCGTGCGTCTTGCATGGCTTGCCAGAACTTCAGTCGTTCGGGTGCGGTTGCGTCGCGTAAACCGAGGGGTGCGGCCCGTACTTGTGCGGCATCGTCACCCAGCGATTCGATGTTACGGAAGTAGGCGTACCACAGGCAGCCGGTTCGCACGCCGTCGTCGTCGAAGACGAACGCGGGGCGATCTTCCTTCACGCCAATTGCCTCCGCGAAAGCCCCGTAACCCGCTTTCCAGTTGTCCGCAGACACCGGCACGCCCACGAACTTCATCCCCTTCGTTTCGACGAGATTCCGCGTCGCGGAGACATCCGCTTCGGGGGCATAGAGGTAGATTGCCGTCTTGTAACCGCCCGAACGCAGGCCGTCGAAGCCATCGACGTTCGGCTTGCGGCCGTTCGCCAAACCCGCGGTCACGACGGCGAACCCGGGCACGCCCGCCGGTGCGGTTTTCCGCTCATAATAGCCCGTTTGCACCATCGGATTCGTGGCCGCTTTGGCGGTCGTTGGCGATGGGATAACTGTGGGCGGCAGGTCTTTCGGCGGCTGGCTTGCGCCGGTACGGGCCGGTTCTTCAAGGCGTGCGCCGAAGGTTGGCACGTCGAGCATCGCGCCCGCTTTTGGCTTCACCGATGACGTGGGCGGAAACGGGTCTGGCAGCAGGATTTCCTTCTCCGGCTTCACTTCCGGGCGGAAATTGCTCGGGCTGCGCGTGTCGGGAATGCTGGGCGGACCGAAGTCGCCACCCGTTTGCACGTTTGGCGGCGGAATCAGCACGTCGCCGCCACGGGTCGAACCGGGACGTTCGAGGAAGCCACCGGGGATCGGCCGAATCTCATTTCGGCTTTGTCGACGGCAACAATGACGGCAGCCCAACGAGCCGAACAACAGCCCCGAAGCCAGTGCCGCCAATAGAATTCGCCGCGTCATGGGATTACCTCCATCGAACGTAGTACCACTGGCGATCTTACGTTATCCGATGGGGCGATAGTGCCGAAACTGAGTTCTAATAGTGTGCGAATCTGCGAAAATAGCGAAACCTTGACGATTACGCAGGCTGTTGCGCGCAGGAAAGCGAGGCGAGAGCGAGATTGGCTCAAGTTCCTCAGCTGACTTTGTGCATCTTTGGGCCGCGAATGTCGGCACGGGTCAGGCCGAGTTGCGACAGCAATGGCGTGACGACGTCGTTGAGGTAGTTGCCTTCGTCGAAGATTTTGAGTTCCTTGACGGCGGCGATTCGTCGGCGGCCGTCGGCGAGTAGATGGTCGGCAGGCATTGCGAACGAGTTCAGCACCATGCGGATCGTTTCGAGCGTTTCGGTGCGGTGTTCTTCGAGGTAAACCGACACGAGTTGGCGGAAGAAGTGGCCGTGTGCCGCTTCGTCGATCTGGATCAGTTCGAGCACCTTATCGAGCACCGGGCAGTGGCCACCCGCCGCGCGGCGCAGGTTCCGGTAGTTCACCCGCGTTGCGACTTCTTGTACCATTGTGTAAACGACGGTGGCGAGCGGGTCGTTGTAGCGCAAGCTCCATTCGCGTTCGAAAACGCTTTCTTCCATGTCGTAAAGCTGTTCTTCGGTGCGGTGGCCGGAGCGTAACAGCCAGTCGTTCAGCACCATCGAGTGCTTAGATTCCTCGTAGCCCCAACTCGCGAGCATCCAGGCGCGGCCCTTGTTCCCGCGTACTTGCGGGAGTTGCTTACTGAGGTAATCGGGCAGGAATAACTCGATCATGCAGAAGGTTTGGACGACGTCGGCGAGTGCGGGATCGACGCCGGGATTGCACGAATCCCAGGGAATATCTTCGCGCATGTTCCAGCGCCGCTTCTTCTCGGCCGCATCGAAGTAGTCTCGGTAGATCTGCCAAATCTTGGCCTTGAGGCGAGGATCGTCGGGCGTAAGTGAGACGGCCATGCGTGGGTAATCCCGTGAATTTCGGCAATTTGTAGCAAGTCGAATTATAAACCATCGCGGGCACCGATGACTATCCGACACCACTCCGAACCGACACGCAGTTTCGGTGATGTGTCGGCACAATCGCGCCGCAAACTGTGGAAACTCGCTCTTTCAATCGACGTAAGTCCGAATTGCGAAAGTTCGAAAACCGTGTTTTTTCATTTTTCGCGTCTCAAATCGTCGTTTTTCGATCGTAAATTCCCGATTTGTTTCTGGCAGTTTTGCCGGATCTTTCCATCCTGTTAAGAGTTATGACGAAAACCATCGTTCCGTGAATCGCCGTAAGTACTGACTCTTTCGCGACTGAATGCGACTAAAAATCAACCGGACGCGCCTTTTCTATGTCACGGCGCGCCTTTTCCATGTCATTTCGCGACACTTTGGAGTACGTTCGTACACGTCGCGAATTCCGACTTACGTCATTTCGTCGAAAGGGTTTTGACTTCGCATAATCGTATAGGTAACGCGAAGACTCGCCGCGACTCCCTCGTTAGCGATCAGGCTAACAATTCCGATCGAACACGCAGCACGAATCCATCGCTATAACATCGAGAGTTCCTTTTCTCTCCGAAGGAGTTCTCATGCGACGAATTTTCGCCGTGGTTGCGATGTTGGCGTTCGGCCCATTCGCGTCGGCTGAACCGGTTACGCTCGACCTTTGGCCCGCGAAAGTGCCGGGCGAGATCAAGGATCTGCCGCCCGAAGGACTGATGGAAGCGAAGCCCGGCCAAATTACCGTCGCGCGGTTGGCGAATGTCTCGAAGCCGCAGATTAGCGTCTATCGTGCGGAAAAGCCGAACGGCGCGTGTGTCGTGGTCGCCCCTGGCGGCGGTTATAGCATCCTCGCGATCGAACACGAAGGCACCGATGTGGCCACGTGGCTGAACTCGCTCGGCGTGACGGCGGTCGTCTTGAAGTACCGCGTGCCCAAACGCGAAAAGCAATCGCCGGAGAATCTGGCGATGCTCCAAGACGCCCAGCGAGCGATCGGCCTCGTGCGGTCCCATGCGAAGGAGTGGGGCATCGATGCCAACCGCGTCGGAATGCTCGGCTTCTCGGCGGGCGGCCACCTGACGGCCACACTGTGTACGAACTACACGAAGCGGCTTTACGATGCCGTCGATGATGCCGATACGCTTTCGTGCAAGCCCGATTTCGGCGTACTCGTGTACCCTGGCGGGCTGGTCGAGAAAGACTCGGTGACTTTGAAAGCCGAGATTGCGGTTACGAAAACTACGCCACCCGTGTTCTTCGCACACGCCAGCGACGACCCGGTGTCGAGCGAGAACAGCATCGGGATGTACCGGGCACTGAAGGCGTCCGGCGTGCCGGCAGAGTTGCATTTATACGCGAGCGGCGGGCACGGTTTCGGGCTACGAGCCGGGAAAGGCCCCGCGAGCGATTGGCCCAAGCGATGTGCCGAGTGGATGAACGCACGCGGCTATTTATCGAAAAAGTCGTAAACTCACGACGAGATTTGACGACAGAATGCGAAAAATCGGTCGACTGGACATGACTCTCGACCGATCTCTATGCATAACTTGTCAGTAACGATCGCGACGCGATTACTATTAAAAGTCGAGAGTGTTCTCGGACGGCAGATATTTAAGGAGTGGTTGACATGGCTCATATTGTGACGGCGAACTGCAACGATTGTAAATACACCGATTGCTGCGTCGTCTGTCCGGTCGAATGTTTCTACCAAGACGAAATGATGTTGTACATCGACCCGGACGACTGCATCGACTGCGAAGCCTGCGTGCCCGAGTGTCCCGTCGAGGCGATCTTCGGCGAAGCCAACATGCCCGCGCAGTGGTCGAGCTACACCGAGTTGAACAAGCAAAAGTGCATTACACTGAAGGCCGGCGATGGCCACATCACCGAGAAGAGCGACCCACGCGAAGGCCCCGGTTGCAAGAAGAAGTAAGCGAAACCGCACGCGATTTCGGACGGGGTTTGGGGTTCGGATAGGCGACACGCCTACCATGACCTCAGACCCCGCGTGCATTGTTTCTGAGGTTTTTCATGACCGGCATCTTGCTCATCCAGCTCGGTACACCCGATGCGCCGACCGGTCGCGCTCTGCGGCCATACCTGCGGCAATTTCTGTTCGACCCGCGCGTCGTCGAGACCAAGCCGTACACCCAAAGCTACCTGCTGCCCGGCAAAACGACCGTCCCGCGTAAAAGCCCACCCGCGTGGCTGTGGTCGATCCTCATGAACGGCATCATCTTGCCGTTCCGCTCGCCGTCCTCCGCGAAAAAGTACGCGCGTGTTTGGGACGAAGCGACCGGCTCGCCGCTCATGCACCACACGATTCAGCAATCCGAATTGCTCCAACATCGCTTCCCGAACAATCCCGTGCGCTTCGGCATGATGGTTGGCAACCCGTCGGTCGAGTCCGTCGTCACCGATATGCTCGCGAAGGGCGTCGATCGCATCGTGGCGATCCCGATGTTCCCGCAATATTCGTCGACCACCACCGCGAGCGCCACCGATGCCTTGTTCAAGGTGATGCTGAAACTCCGGATCGTGCCCGCCGTGCGCTTCTCGCCGCCGTATTACGAACACCCGACGTACATCAGCGCGCTCGCGCAGAATATCAACGACGACATCGCGAAACTCGGCTGGGAGCCGGAGCATTTCGTGTTCAGCTTCCACGGCATCCCGCAAAAGTACGCCCAGCGAGGCGACCCGTACGCCACGCACTGCGTTCGCACTACGCAAGCGCTGGTTGCGAAACTCGGCTGGAGCCGCGACCGCTGGACGCGTACGTTCCAGTCGCGGTTTGGCCGCGACCCGTGGCTCAAGCCCTACACCGACGATGTCCTCGAAGAACTCGCGAAAAAGGGCGTCCGCCGCGTCGCGGTGTCGTTGCCGGGCTTCACCGCCGACTGCCTCGAAACCGTCGATGAAATCGGCCACGAATCGGAAGAAGTGTTCCACAAGGCGGGCGGTGAGAAACTCCGAGCGATGCCTTGCCTGAACGAGCACCCGATCTGGATCGACGCCCTCGAAGCCATTGCCCGCGAAGAAGGCCACGGCTGGCTGTAAAAAGCATCGTGGCCAAGTGCTGCGAAGTTTTACTCACTTTTCGACATCGTTGCACCCGGCGACTGCGATCCCACACGCGTGCCGGGCTGCCGGGATTGAATTCTCTCGCATTCGCGATGACACTGCCATGCCATTCGTATAACCAAATCAACTCTTGCTTCCGAAAACCTTTCCTGAACCGAGACAGTCATGGCATCCGCCGGTCATTACGTTGGGCTTGATGTGGGTGGTACCACGATGAAGGCGGCGGTCGTGAACGACGAGGGATTACCGCTCTCGACGCCGGTTGTGATGGCCACCGAGCCGGAACGCGGGCAGGGTGCGGGCCTCGAAACGATGTGCGAAACGATCCGGCGTGCGGTGGCGGCGGCGAAACTGACGATGACGGAAATCACCGCGATCGGCGTGGCAACACCCGGATTGATGGACATTAAAGCCGGGCTGATTCTCGACCCGCCGAACTTGAAGCCGTGGAAGAACGTGCCGGTACGCGATCATATTCAGAAGGCGTTCGGTTTGCCGACGGTTTACCAAAATGACGCGAATGCCGCGACGTACGGCGAATACTGGGTGGGTGCTGGCCGCGAAGCCCGCAGCATGGTGATGTTCACGCTCGGCACCGGCGTTGGCGGCGGAATCATCCTCGACGATTTCATCGTCGAAGGCGAGCACAGCCACGGCGGCGAACTCGGCCACATGCGAATCGAATCGCCCGTCCACGGCCGCCTGTGCGGGTGCGGTTCGCGCGGTTGCCTCGAAGCCTACGGCAGCGCTTCGAGCGTCGTCCGGCGAACCCGCGAAGAACTCGCAACCTATCGCAGCCCTTCAAAATTAAAAGAATATTACACCGCCAACGATGATGTCCTCACCGCGAAGGTGATCTTCCAACTCGCGAGCGA
>JAYSYI010000026.1:0-7796 GCA_043727665.1 Limnoglobus sp.
ATTGCGCGGGCGTGTCGATCTCTCGTTCGATTTTACATCGGACTTAAACAACGGCACGGGGCGATACATCGTTCGCGGGCTGGGCTGGGGCCGAAGCCGATTGATCTCGGAAATCCAGGGACGAATCGTATTGCGGAACGGCTTGTTTGAAGCCTCCGACGCAGTGGGCCCGATAGCGGGTGGTACGATTCGGGCGCGAGTTCGCGCGAGTCTCGAAGACCCGTCTCGCAACTTTTTCCGGCTCGATATCGAACGCGCAGATCTCGGACGTTTGTTAAAAGCGTTCACCGACCGGCCCGATCTCATCGAAGGTGGTGCGTCGCTGACCATACGCGGGAAGTTCTGGCCAGAGTTCCGCGCGACGGGGTCGCTCGGCTTAAATCGCGGTCGTGTTGCGGGGCTAACGGCCACTGATGTGCGCGTACCGTTCACGTTCGCAACGAGTACGAGCGGCGGACAGTTGGTGATTCGCGATGCGAACGGAATAATCGGTAATGGCCGCGTGACGGCGAAACTTGAATCCCAATGGGGCGCGAGCGGGCATCTCAACGGGCAGATCCTCTTCACGAACGTGCAACTCGGCAACGTCTTCGCCGAACTCAAACAATCGAACTACTTCGGCAACGCGCGCGTGACCGGGCGCATCGATATTCATGGTGAGAATGTGCTTTCGGCGGAGGATGTCTCCGCGACATTGCTGGCGAATATCGCGCAGGCATCGGTGCGAGAACTGCCCGTTCTCGATCGAATCACGCCATTTGTCACCCCCGCGGCGTTACTCAAGCCGTTCGATGCGGGCGAAATTCGCGGGCGATTGTTGCGTGGTGTTTTCCGCATCGAACGGCTGACTCTTGCGAATGCGACAGCGGATCTTTACGCCGACGGCACCGTGGGAATCGATGGGCGTCTTGCGTTGAATGTAATCGTTCGCACGGGGCAAATTGGCGTGAACGACACGGTTTTGAGGCAAACGGGGCTTCAACTGGCACGGCTGGCGACACCATTGCCGATACAGGTTATCGGCCAAATCAGCAGCATTCTCTCGAACCGCACGATTCGACTCGCCGTGACAGGAACGGTGTCGTCGCCGCAAACGCGCGTGAACGCAGCGGCGTTGTTCACCGAAGAAACGATTCGGTACTTTTTACGACAATCGATCTTCGGGACCGTCGCACCGCTGCAACCGACGGCGTTACGGCAAACTCGGTAAGTTCGGCTATTCTCCGACAATCCGAACGACCGATAAAACCGGAAAGGTTCCGCACGGAGTTCGGTTATGCGTAGCAAAATGTCGTGGATCGGTTTCCTGATTTTTTCACTTGTCACGCTGATGCAAACGGGCTGCGGAAGCCTCGGGCAGACGCTGGGACTTACTTCACCCGCGTACAAGCTGATACCGGAAGCCGAGGCGTTCCGCGACCGGAACGTGCCACCGCCGAGCCTGCCGCGCGAACTCGCAAAAACGCCACTCGCGGAGTATCTCGTCGAATCCGGCGATGTGCTTCTCATACAAACCGCCGAACTCGATTCGCCGATCCGCATCCCCGCCGATCAACCCGTGCTGCCCGATGGAAACATCGAACTCGGCGAATACGGCCGTCTGCAGGTGTTCGGGAAAACACCTGCAACAATCGAACTCGAAGTTCGGCAACTCGTGAAGGCGAAAGAGAAGAAAGACGTCGCGATCACGGTACGGCTTATCGGGCGGCAGAGCAAAGTCTTTTACGTACTCGGTGAAGTCAACTCACCCGGTTCGTACCCGCTAAGTGGACGCGAAACCGTTCTCGATGGCCTAATGGCCGCCGGCGGGTTAACGCATAAAGCCCAGGAACGCAAGCTGATTCTCGTACGACCCTCGCAACCCGACGGCTGCCAGGAAATTTTGCCCGTCTGTTATCCGCAGATCGTGCAACTCGGCGACACCACCACGAATTATCAACTCCGCCCCGGCGATCGCATCTACGTACCGAGCCAAAGTACGATCGAAAGTCTGTTCCCGAGCCGCGTGAAAACATCCTCACCGTGCTGCAAGACGCACGTACCCTGTGCAACGGGTAGCGGATGCGCACCGGTTCTCGTTGCGAAATAAAATCGCACGCGGCGCGTGAGTTGCACACATCTGGCGTGTCTTCGACCGCAGTTTGAGGTGTCTCATGAAGCGAATCGTAAGAATTTTGCTTTGGGTAACGGGTATCGTATTCCTCGTGCTCTGCCTTGGATGGATCGGGATTCGCGGCTATCTGAACAGCTCCTATGGCCAACAGATGGCGAGCCAGCAACTCAGCCAACTCGTCGGCACGACCGTCGAGGTGAGCAGCCTCGGCGTCGGTACTAGCATTACATCGATCAGCCTGCGCATTCCCGACCCCACACCCGAAGCGCAGAGCGACCTGATTAAAATCGGTTCGCTCGAAGCCGATGTCTCGCTACTGAACTTGTTGACAAGCCAAGTGGCACCGACGAGCGTAAGGGCGACCAACGTAGAGATTCTGTTGCGGCTCGATGCCGACGGGAAACGACTTTCAACGTTCCCGAAGTTCGCAAAGGGCGACGGCGCATTCAGGATACCTACGATCCAACTCCACAACGCGCGAATCCGCGTGCAGTTTACGGGCCACCCCGAATTCGATTTCGGCCGCATCAACGGCCACCTCAAACGCGATGGCGAAGCGTACGTTTTGGCGGGTGATGCCGACGAGCCGAAGTGGGGCAAATGGAAGATCACCGGCAAACTGAACACAAACGCGACCGAGGGGCAGTTTCAACTGCAAGCCGACGATGCCGTACTCAGCGACGCACTTTTGCGAAGCATACCGTACGTGCCGATGGAAGTCTGGGACCAACTCTCGGCATCTGGGCGGACCGTGGCGACGATCACACTTACATTCCGGCCAGGCCACGATCTCGGGTATCGTGTCGATCTCCACCCGAAAAAAGCGACGTTGCGTTTCCCGTCGGCGGAAGTGTCGGTAACCGAAGTCGTCGGCCAGATTTTAGTCGAGGATGGACGAGTAACTGTGAAAGATGCGGTCGTGCAACTCGCCGATGGCAGCGTTTCGTTAGGCGGAAGTTGCGACTTCAAAATGCCCGATCGCGTCATTACGGCGAAGCTCATCGCAAGCGGCGTGAACGTGACGCGCCTGCCGCAAAGTTGGGGGTTACCGAAACAAATCGAAGGCAAGCTTCGCGGTAACGCTAACCTCGAACTGCACATCGGGGCCGACGGCAAAATGGACCCGCGCGGTAGCGGCCGAGGCGAACTCGATGACGCAAAATTCGCCGGTCTGAACGCAAAGATCGAGCTGAAACTCCGTGGTCACGATGGCCGCTTTCGCTTCGAAACAAACAACTAATTCCTGATTCACTATCACCACAGATTCTGGAGACCGATCATGAACGCAGGCATCCCCGACCGTCGCGAATTTATTCAAACTGGTATCGCCGGAGCCGTCGCCGGAGCCGTCGCTCGCGCGGAACCGCCGACTGTGAACGCAGGTCGCATTCCGATGCGGCGTTTCGGCAACACACAAGAGATGGTGACGGCCATTGCCCTCGGCGGCCACGCGTCGACGAATCCGAAGTTATTCGCCGAGAAGGATAGCGTGAAACTCATACAGAGGGCAGTCGATGAAGGCATCACGTTCATGGACAACTGCTGGGATTATCACGATGGCGTAGCCGAAGAACGGATGGGCCAGGCACTTGCGGCCGGAGATCGACGCGATAAATGCTTCCTCATGACAAAGGTATGTGGACGCACCGCGAAAGATGCTCAACAACACTTGGAAGACAGCCTCAAACGACTCAAAACCGATCGCATTGATCTATGGCAGTTCCACGAGATCGTTTACGACAACGACCCCGACTGGGTGTTCAAAGTCGACGGTGCCATTCAGGCGGGCCTGAAGGCGATCAAGGATGGCAAAGTGCGCTATCTCGGCTTCACTGGACACAAGGATCCCTCGATTCACCTCGCGATGTTATCCAAACCTTACGAGTGGTCTGCCGTGCAAATGCCACTCAACGTGATGGACGTTCATTACCGGAGTTTTCAGAAGAAAGTGCTACCGGAACTCAATCGACGAGGAATAGCGGTCCTCGGTATGAAGAGCCTCGGCGGAAACGGATCGATCGTCAAGAAAGCCGGTATCGCTGTCGAGGATGCACTGCGATACGTGTTGTCGTTACCGATCACCACACTGGTAAGTGGCATCGATTCGGAGCAGGTACTCGATCAGAATCTGAAAATTATACGGGACTTTCAGCCCATGACTGAGGCTGAGAAAACTGCGATCGAACAGCGGACCGCAAGTATGGCAGGTGACGGTCGCTACGAGTTGTTTAAATCGTCGAAACAATTCGATGGCCCCGTACACCGAAAGCAACATGGTTTCGATATTTTGGAAGGGCCATAAGCGATCGAGTTCCCAGCCTTCTGCACGTAACCTCGCAACTACCCCGTCTTCCTCTTGGCACTACGTTTCCGAAGCAATTCATCGACGGTTGTGCCGAGCAACAACGTTGTGCCGATGACGACGGGTTCTACGGCACTTGGAATTTCGAGGAAGATAATCAGGTTCTTCAACAACGGCAGCACGGCGGCTCCGAGGACGATACCGAGTGCGGTTCCCGATCCGCCACGCAAGCTCACACCACCGAGCACGGCACCTGTGATCGCTTCGAGTTCGTACGCCATACCGGCGTTGTCGGGCTTCACGGAACTATCTTTTAACAGCAACAATATTCCGGCCAATGCCGCGAGTGTCGAGCCAATCATGAAGGTGACAATCCGCTGTCGGTCCACATTCACACCGGCATATCGCGCCGCTTGCTCACTGTACCCGACCGCGTACCAGTACCGCCCGTACGAAGTTTTTTGCAAGATCAGGCCGACCACGACCGCGATCACGCCGAGTAACACGAGCATCGCCGGGAACGCGAGCTTACCATCGGCTTCATGGCCAGTCAGATAGAATCGCAGCCAGTCGACGCTCGGTACAAATCTCGGTTTTTCGCGCAGAATCGCATTCATTCCCACTTGCAAATCGTTCGTCAGAAGCCTTGCGAGTCCGCGATAAACGAACAGCCCGCACAGCGTAATCAGGAACGCTTGCAGCCGAAGTTTCGTAACGAGAATGCCGTGCAGGAAGCCGATCGATGTGCCGCCCATCAACGTGATGATGAACGCGCCGTACGGATGCACGCCGTTCTTGAGCAACACCCCGAACGACGTTGCCGCAAGCGCCACAACGGCACCGATACTAAGGTCAATCCCACCCGCGATCATGACGACGCCGACGCCGATGGCCATGATGCCGTAGAAGCCCTGGCGGTTGCCGACATCGATGAGGTTCGACGAATCGAGCGCGGAGGGCCGCGTGGCGTAAAGGGCCGCGTACAAACCGACGAGCAACACCAAAACGCCTGCAATCCGATTCATTCGCTGCCTCCCGTTGCGAGTCGCATCACGGCTTCTTCGTTGAGTTCTTCGCGTTTCAGTTCGCCCGCAATTTGGCCTTCGTGCATGACGACCGCGCGGTCCGACATGCCGAGGAGTTCTTCGAGATCGCTGGTAATCATCCAGATCGCGACGCCCTGACCCGCGAGTTCATCGATCAGCCCGTAAATCTCCGCCTTAGCGCCGACATCGACCCCGCGTGTCGGCTCATCGAGAATCAGGAGCTTCGGCCCGCGTGCCAGCCATTTGCCGAACACGACTTTTTGCTGGTTGCCCCCGGATAGCAAACCGACGGTCTGCCTGGCGCTCGGCGTCTTCACTCGCAGCCGCTGTATCGACTCGCGATGGAGTTCGGATTCCCCCGAACGGCTCAGCCACGAATATCGCGAGATTCGGCCGAAGTTCGGCAAACTCAGGTTTTCGCCGACGGTCGCATCGACGATCAATCCGTTGAGTTTGCGGTCTTCGGGAACAAGGTAAATGCCGGCATCGATGGCGTCGCGTGGCGTGCGAATTGGCACCGGTTGGCCGGCGAGTTGGATCGTGCCACCAGTGATCGTACGAATGCCGAAGATCGCTTCCGAGAGTTCCGTACGGCCTGCCCCGACCAGCCCCGCCATGCCGAGGACTTCACCCGCACGCACATCGAGCGAGATGCCAGAACCCGGACCACCCACAAAACGCAAGTCGCGAATTTGCAGCACCGTTCCGCCCGCACCTTTGCGATGGTCGCGCGGGAAAAACTGCTTCAAATCACGGCCAACCATGTACCGCACGAGGTTCGCGTGGTTGATCTCGGCCTTGGGCAACTCCGCCGTCAGTTTGCCATCGCGTAACACGATGGCACGGTCGGCACATCGCTTGATTTCCGCGAGCCGATGCGAGATGTACAGAATCGACACGCCCGAGCTTTTCAACGCGTCGATGACGCCGTAAAGCGTGTCCGTTTCCTTTTGCGTGAGGCTTGAAGTCGGCTCGTCCATGATGATCGCTTTCGCGTCATTAATGAGCGCCCGCGCGATTTCCACGAGTTGTTTCTGCCCCGGTGGCAATGCCCCGACTTCGACGTGTAACAATTCTTTGGGCAAGCCGACGCGAACGAGGACGTCCCTGCCCGTGGCCGCCATTGATGTGCGATCGAGCACGCGCAGCAAGCCGAACTTCGTGCGTTCGCGGCCGAGGAACAAGTTATCGAGAACTGACAGATTTTCCGCGAGGCTGAGTTCCTGGTGGATGAGGAAAATGCCAGCTTCCATCGCACCGGCGGGGCCATCAAAGCGAACCGGCTGCCCGTTCATTCGCAGTTCGCCGGCATCGGGTGTGTAGATACCCGCGATGATTTTCATCAGCGTCGATTTGCCCGCGCCGTTCTCGCCTACGATGGCCAGCACTTCGCCGGGCATGATTGCGCACGACACACCATCGAGGGCCAGAACCCCCGGAAACTGTTTGCGGATCGCCGTCGCTTCGATGAGTGGGGTGGGCATATTGCAGTCACTACCAACGATCGACTATTCACTCACAACTACTGACTGGTAAAAAGTAGTTATGAGTTAAGAGTTGAGCGTTGTCAGTTTGGGATCGGCTACTTCTTGCCGCTGGCGATGTCGGCTTCGAGCTTTGCTTTGAATTCGGAAACTTTCAGGTTGACGACCTTGGTGCCGTTGACGGTTTCTTCGGGGCCGCCGTCTTTCGTCACTTTGCGGTAAGGAATCGCAGAGGTCGTCGATTTCGATTTGTCGCCCTTCGCCAATGCCGCGAGAACTTCGACCGATTTGTAACCGTACATGAACGGGTCTTGAACGACGGTGCCGACGATCTCGCCCTTCGCGATCCCTTCGAGCGTTACGTAGTCTTCGTCGAAGCCGACGATCTTGACTTTGCCAACAACACCCTTCGCGCGGGCCGCCTGAAGGATCGCCTTCGGGTTGTACGCATACAAGCCGACCATCACGATGTTCGGCGTATCCTTGAGCTTCTCGATAACGTCTTTCGCGTTTTCCTGGGCCTTGTCTTCCTTGGTTTCATCGATGAGCGGGGCGTTCGAATACAGCGTGAACTGGCCGTATTTCGGGCCTTTTGCCCCTTTCTGGCCAGCGAGTTCATCAAGGACGCCACCGACGCGGTTCGCGGCATTATCCGACGACATCGAGCCGATGAACATGACGAGCGTGCCACCGTTCGGCATCGCTTCCTTGACCATCCGTCCGACGGCTTTGCCCGCTTCGTAATTATCGATACCGATATAGCAGAGGCGTCCGCTGTCGGGCGCGTCGTTGTCCATCGCGAGGAAATGCTTCTCCGCCGCGATCCGCTTGAGGTTCGGCGTTTGCTCTTT
>JAYSYI010000027.1:0-7768 GCA_043727665.1 Limnoglobus sp.
GACCGTCGAGGGTGCCACCAAAGCGGAACTGAAGATTCTCAAAGACAAGTACGGATTGCGTGTGGTACGCGAAGGACTGTTCGGCAAAGTGCTGTTGCGGAATGAATCGGAGGGCGGCGAGGCGGCGGTGAAGAAGGTATTCGACAGCGCACTGGCAGTCTACAAGCGCGGCAACGTTCGGGCGGCACACCCGAATTTCGTGCGGGTCATCGAGCACATTTCCCGCAAACAAGCGACGCCTCATGCGACGGCAACGGCGGCGGGTCCGTGGTGGAATCATCTCAACGACGGGACCAAAGGCGTGCGCGGGGCCGATGCTGGCGTGCGGGCCGCATGGACGATCCATCGCGGCGACCCTGCCATTCGCGTGGCCGTTTTGGATGAAGGCGTTGACGTCGAACACCCCGATCTTCGGGCGGCCGTCGTCGCGCAAAACGATTTCGTCGACAAAAACTCCACGGCTATGCCTTCCGGCAACGACGCGCACGGCACCGCCTGTGCGGGCATCATCGTTGGTCGCGGCGACAAGTTCCCTGGCATATCGGCTTGTTCACTCGTTGCCGTTCGCATCGCAAAAGACGATGGATCGGGCCATTGGGTCTTCGACGATTTTGCAACCGCCGACGCGATCGACTGGTCGTGGAAAGAAGGTCGCGCCGATGTCCTTTCGAACTCGTGGGGTGGCGGCCCGCCCGTCGATGTCATCAGCAATGCCTTCGAACGTGCTCGTACCAAGGGACGCGATGGCAAAGGCTGCGTCGTCGTGATTGCCGCAGGTAACGCGAACGGGCCAGTCAATTTTCCGGCGACGCTGCCCAACATGCTGTGCGTTGGCGCAAGCAACGAATGGGACGAGCGAAAGAGCAAAACGTCGCAGGATGGCGAAACCTGGTGGGGGAGTTGCTTTGGCCCCGAGATGAGTCTCGTTGCGCCGGGCGTGCATATCGCGACGACGGACATCTCCGGTGCGGCGGGGTATTCGCCGGACAATTACACACTCACTTTTAACGGCACATCGTCTGCCACACCGCACGTTGCCGCCGCTGCCGCACTGGTACTCTCGGTCGCTCCGGACCTGAAGGAGAAATCCGTACGCGATATCCTGACCGAAGAAGCGACGAAGTTGACTGCGCTGGGTAAGCTCGATCCGAAGCGAAAATGGAACAAAGAGATGGGCTGGGGCCGACTGGACATTCACGCCGCCTTGCGACGGGCACTCCACGGGTGATAGGATGGCAATTATGGCAAACGAGAAATCCGCCGCGTATTACTACGCCGGCGGCAAGCGTGTGGCACTTGAAACCGCGACCGACTTCGTTGCGATCGACGATGCGCGCCTCGCGGCACAACTTCCCGAATTGCTCGCGTCGGACGATGCGCTGCAAGCGGGCCAGTCGCTTCGCGGTGGCATTCGGCTGATTCACACGAAGGCACTCGCGGCTGGCACGTTCGATGCGCTGAAACGCACCGGAGTGACGCAGCCCGTATTTCGGCAAGACGGCACGATCCTGATCGTGCTACCGGAAATTCGCGTCGAGGACGCGAGCGAAGCGAAGTTGGCCAAAGTCCGGAAATTTGCCGCAAACCAGGTCGAGCCGATTGCCGAAGGAGCCGAAGGCCGCATGACCTTGCAACCCCTGTCGGCCAACGGCGAAGATGCGATGCACCTCGCAAACACGCTGATCGAGCAATACGAATTAACGTCGGCCACACCGCGGTTTTTGCGCATCGTACCCAGCCCGGATGTCGCGCCAAAGGCTACTCGACGCGGGTAAACCCTGGTTCCACAGACGCGAATTCAATGGGTGCACTCATTTCCCTTGGTAAGTCGCTGTCACGACGCGGGGGCGGTTGGCCATGTCTTTGAATAGCTGGATGTTCGCGAGGCCGGGGGTGTCGGCGAATATGGCGCGCACGTCGGGTTCTTGCGTCGAGCCGATCTCGACAGCAATCATGCCGCTGGGCTTCAGATATTTGGGCAGGCCCATTGCAAGACGCCTATAGAACGCAAGGCCATCGGGGCCGCCATCGAGCGCCAATCGCGGTTCGTGATCGCGCACTTCGGGAGACAATTCGGCAAGTTCTGCGGGTGGAATGTATGGCGGGTTGCTGACGATCAAATCGAAGGTGTCGCCATCGGGAACCGGTGCGTACCAATCGCCTAACCGGAACGTAATACGGTCGGCGACGTTGTGCTTGATAGCGTTGCGTTTGGCGACATCGAGCGCATCGGGGGAAATATCGACGGCGGTCACGTTCGCAATTTTGCACATGTGGGCGAGGCTGACCGCGATGCAGCCGGAGCCGGTACCGAGTTCGAGAACCTTCGGGTGTGGGATGCCTTTCAGTAGGTCCATCGCTTTCAAAACTAGCGTTTCCGTATCCGGGCGCGGCACGAGAACGGCAGGCGTCACTTCGAACGAGAGCAAGTAAAATTCGCGTTTGCCGATGAGGTACGCCGTCGGCCAGCGTTCGGCCCGCTTCATGACGAGTTCGCGAAAACTGGTTTTCTCAGCTGCGGTCGGCTCTTCCGTGTAGCGAACGATGAGGTCGATGCGATTGCATTGCAGGACGTGGGCGAGTAACAATTCCGCATCGAGCCGTGGCGACTCGATACCCTTTTTCGCGAGAAAATCGGCCGTCCAAGTGAGAAGTGTGCGAATGGTCCAAACAACTGGTGCAGCCATCTCGTTGGTTCGTCCGTGCGTAGTATTGAGTGGCGAGACAAACCGACCCACCACTTAGTATTCTACGCTTACCACTCTTTACTCACCACTAATCCCTCGCCACTATCTTCCGAACGGCAGTATGAGTGGCGAAGGCGTCGGCGCGGCAGGGGCTGCGGGAGTTGCGGCGGGGATAGTGGCGGGTTGCGGTGTAACAAGTGGCGAGGGCGTTGGCCCCGTTGGTGCGGGCAATGCGGCAACGACAGGTGTTGGCGCAACAACGGGTGCGGTAGGTTTGACGGCGACTTCAGGCTTCGGTGAGTCTTGTTTTGCGGTCGTGGGTGCGGGCACGTTGGCTGCAGAGGTTCCAGGGGCTTTCGTCGAAGGCAAGGCACCGGGAAGCGCGATTACGGCGGCGCTCTTCGGCTTCTGTTCCCAATCGTAGTCGGTCGCTTCCATAACCAACAGGCCGATGCCGATGACCATCGCGAGGACGGTCAGCGCCAACATGCCAGTGTAACCTTCTGATATCGGCGTGCGGGTCGGTTCGGCTGCCATGAGATTCACTCCTAATGGATTACTTTGCGCCGCCAATAGGTGACGGGATTGCCGACGGGATATTCAACCCGGCCTCGGACAACACGACGCTCGGCGCGTCAACTTTTTTCGCGGTCGCCAACTCGTCGTGATCGAGATACAGGAACGCAGCCGCACCAATCAGAGCGATCGACGACAGGATCAACATCCCGACGTACGACGTGCTGCGTGGGGCATTACTCGGGGTCTTTTCGTCGTTATCGCCTTCGTCAACGACTTTCTTCTTCGCTTTTTTCGCCATGTCCGCCTCCGCGTATGAAAGTTGCGTTCAGAAGCGGCTAAATAGGATCACTCGCTTCAACTGTATTCTTGTGTCGCCACTCGCCACTCAACACTACTTCAATACGCCAACGATGTCGTCCTTCATTGGCATATCGTCAGCAGTTGGTTTCGATGCCGCTCCGGCGAGCGGAGTGAACTTACCCGTGGCCTTGTGTGGATCGAGCGAAGAAATCGTCAGCGTGCCGACAAACTTCGCCTTCGGCGTATATCGCCACACTTGCAGCACGGCCCCTTTTTGAAGTTTGGCGTTGGTACCGAGCGAGATTTCGACGAGATCGCCAGAGACACTCACAACGTGCGCCTGAAAATTCGCATCGGTCGTTGGAATGCGGGCAGTACCGAGGCCACCAAGTTGACCGCTCTTGCTGTTATTCAACGAGTCGGTCGCAGACAGTAACTTCTTTTCGAGGTCGTCAGCCCGGTTAAGCGCAGCCGTCTCGTTGATCTTCGCTTGAAGCGAATCGTTCTTCGCCTTCTGTTCTGCGATCACGGCATCGTTGAGCAACTTATCGAGACGATTGATACCTTCGCGAAGCAACTCGACTTGGTTCAATTGCGTTTTGACGTTATTATTCAGCGTTGCCGTGTTGTCGATGTTCGCTTTTTCCCTCGCTTCCTGTGCGGCAGCGACTTCGGCGTTGGCCTTGTCAGCGTTAGCCGTCAACGTCGCGATCTCGCCACGTAGCAGCTTAATTGCCGATTCGCTTTGGGCGATCACCGCGTCGGAGGCCGCCTTTGACTCATCGGCCCGCTTCCGCTCGTAGTTAGCAGAGTTAGCGGCCTCGGCGCGGAGCTTTTGCTCCTTCTCGAGTTCGGTTTTGTAGTTTGTCCGCGTCACGTACGAATTTACGACCAACGCGTTCCAAACGACGCTGAGAATCAGCACGAAAAACACGAGAATTTTGCCAAGAGCGGTCATCGTCATCTCCTCTTACGGCAACCGGAACGGTTCGCCGTCACACCCTCGGGTAATGTCTCACACACAATACAGTAAAATTACTTGCCTGCACCGACTCGCGACTTCACTTCATCGATGCGGATCTGAAGTTGATTCTTACGCAGTTCGAGCGTGCGCAGTTGTTCTTCCCAATTGATCTGCGCGTCGGCCACAAACGCTTTTTCGTCTTTCAAGTTATCGCGAATCACTTTCAACTTGGTCACTTCGAGTTGCAAGCCAGACTTTCGTTCGATGAGAATCTGATTCTCGAAATCGAGCGTCTTCTCGCGGGAAGTCTTGATCTTGCCGATGGTTTCGGTTTCGTCTTTGACGAGCTTATCGAGTTGGCGGTTGAGCGCCCCGAGTCCACTCAGTGGCTTATTATTTAAGCTCAGGAACGGCGGCAACGGATTCGGTATCGACACATCGGCGAGGCCACTCGGCAACCGTGGAATGTTCCGAAACGTCGCGTTCGGGTCGTTTTCTTTCTTCACTTCGTTGAGCCATGTCGCCAGAATGCTTTGGCGATAATCTCGCGTTTGTTCCTGAAATCGAAGCAGTTCGGCAGAGCGTGCATATACGCCCTGCGAACCCTTGATCGCGTCCGACAGTCGCTTGACTTCGTTTCCGAGGAGCGTGAGTTGGCCATCGATGTGGACTTTGCTTTCACCTTCGCCGATATCGCGATCGTGGTAATCGATGCGGTTCGCATAAAGCGAGAACGCCCATGCAAACAACGCCACGCTAACGAACAAGTTCGCGAAAACGAGCAATTTACCCAAGCCAGTCATGGTCGTCGCTCCCTAACCTTGCCGTGTGGTGAACTACTTGCCTTCGGCCTGGCCAAGATTCTTTTCGAGATCCAAATTCCCGCGTAGGGTGTCGCCGACTTTCTTCTGCACGTCGAATAGCGACTTCTCCACGTCCGCCTGAAGTTTCAGGTCGGCGTTAATCTCGCTGGTGAGGGCGGCAATCTCGTCTTTCATCGCGTTCAGTTGCACCATCCGCTTCGCTTCGATGTCGATGTCCGCCGTCAACTGGGATGTGTACCCGGAGTTGACTCGCTCTTGTTGCAGTACCCGCTGGTCGCGGGCCAATGCAAGCCGTTTCAGCAACTCGTAATCTTCGTCGAACGCATTCTGATCAATTTCAAAAGACCGTTCGGCACGCCGTGTCATCTCTTCGAGGCGACCGGTTTGGTCGATGATCGCCGTCAGGTATTGTTGCAATCCGACCACAGTAGCGACTCGCTTCTGCCACCCGGCAGAGGGATCGACGAGCATCAGCAACTTGGCGATTCGACGACGACGATCCGAATCATCGCGAGTATACGCTGGCGAACCTTCCGCAGAAATCGCTGCCAGTTCGGCTTTCGAGACGGCATCGTCGGGCGTGGCGAGAATCTTTTCCTTAAGTTCCTTCATCCGTGTCGCTTCGGCATCGAGGGACTTCGGATCTGGGGCTTTGAGCACGGCCTCAAACTTACGCTTGAGCCTTACGGTAGCGAGTTCTCGATTTGCGGGCATCTGGGCAGACGTGCCGAATGCAAGTTTACGAATGGCAGCGCGTTCTTCGAACGACTCCGCGAGTTTCATCAGCAGCCCCGGCACGAATGTCTGCTTATCATTCGTACTCCCGCACAAAAACGCTACCTTCGCCGATTCGTTTGGCTTCGTGTCGAGTTCCGTCGTGATTTTATCCTGAATCGTCTTCACTTCCGCGATCTGTGAAGCCACCGCACCACTACCACCGTACGAGCCACTTGCGGCATCTTTGAAGTGTGCTTCGAGGAGCTTCTTCGTCACGGTTTCGGTCGTGTGCCCTGCCGGTGTCGTCACTGAAATGTTGATCGCATCGGGGTCCGATTCGCCCGTGGCGGTCGCCGGATCGACGGGCATCCCGTCGATCGTCAGTCGATAGCGCAGCACGGTGCCGTTGGTTTCCTGGCGTTTCGCCCAGTCCTGCGTGGCGAAGTAGAACAGCCCCGCAGCGGCGAGGAGGTTCACGACCAACATAATCTTTCCCAGCATCGACATGACTGGCTGCTCCTTCGCGGTTCGCTACAAGACATGAGCCGGTTCGTCGCCCAGAAATTCCGCGATTTTCTGATTGTGACGGATGGCGACGACCTTGACAAGGAATTTGTTGCGGTAAGCCACGCGAGTTCTGCAATTCGCGCAGGCGCGACCGGAAACGTTGTCATGACTGGTCGCGCAGAATATCCCGCGCGACCGCGTGACAGGTTTAACCGTCGCGTCCGGAGTTCGTTGGCAGAATTATACCGTCGTCCAACGGTCCGATTGGTACCCGTCCGCCCGGGGAAGTGATTTTTTTCAGAAATGGTTCAAAGTCAGGTGGCATCATGGGATTCCGCGCACGATCTGTGGGCCGATCATCTGCGTGATGCGGATCGGTAGGCGTTGCCACATGCGGATCATCTTTTGGTAGCGTGGGTTCTCGGGTCGCATTTCTCCGAGTGCGCCTGACCGCAGATAGTATTGCCACGTTGCGGGATGCGTTTCGGCCCCCCATTGTTTTTTGAACTTGAACGTCGATCCGTCGAGAGTCGATCGGCCGAAATCGAACACGCTCTGGCCGCGTTCGACGGCTCGATCGAGCAAGTGACGGTACATCAGCATGTTCGCGCAGGTTGCGTTGAATTCGCGTAACGATGAGGCCGTGGGAACTTCGGTGATGCCGCGACCGTGCATCAGCATGGCGGTGGCAATCGGTTGCTCGCCCGCACTCACGAGGCAGATTTCCGCCTGGCCGGGGAAGGTATGCAACATCTCGCGGAAGAAGTCGCGATGGTACAACGGCGTACCGAGGTCGCGCATGTTTTGGCTCATCACCGCGTAGTATTTGCCCAGAAGTTCCTCGCCGCCCCACGTCACTGTTAAGTCGCTCTTTTCGCCCTTGCGGACCTGATTGCGAACTTTCGTATCAAGCTTCTTCCAAAGTAAATCGGTCGTTTTCGGCAGTGCCAATCGCATGTGGACTTTTGTAGTCATCTTCCCGTTGAGATCGGGGTGTTCGATCGGCATTTCGTGGCGCAGTTCGAGGTGCCGGACGTTGAGTTCGTCGGCGAGTTCGATGGCGCGATCAATCAACAACATCTGCACATCGGGCGAATCGGCGACGACGCCGTTGCTGTTCAGGTATGGCAAACTGACGAGGAATCGACCGAACAAAATGCTGTTCACATACGCGAGCGGCAGGTAGCCACAGGTGCGGCCTTCGGCTGTCGCCTCAACCGCAAACACGTCGTGTTGGAGGCCGTTTTGCA